>NZ_AP023410.1:2437500-2550000 GCF_000193495.2 Acetobacter aceti NBRC 14818
CTTTTATCTGACTGCGGTGCAGCGGGTTTTAGAAAGTGTCTGGTGATGTATTCTTTGTCAGTGTGAATCGGTTGGTGCGTATGTGGGCGTGCCGAAATCCTGGGTTGGTCTGACCCATGAGCTGAGCAATCGGCTTGTGTTAAGGGATTTTGGCGGAAGCGTTCATATGCGATTTTGAAATGTGACGCGCTTGAATGAGCTGTCGTGCATGTTTCCTGAGATATCGGGGTTCTGCCTTGGTATGGATGGTTTCTGTGCATGGGAGCAAGTGAGTGCGAGAAGGGCGTTCGGTGGATGCCTTGGCACTAGAAGGCGATGAAGGACGTGGCACGCTGCGAAAAGCCACGGGGAGCCGCGAGTAGGCTTTGATCCGTGGATATCCGAATGGGGCAACCCCCTCGCAAGAGGATCCTGCACTGAATACATAGGTGTAGGAGGCAAACCTGGGGAACTGAAACATCTAAGTACCCGGAGGAAAAGACATCAATTGAGATTCCGCTAGTAGTGGCGAGCGAACGCGGAACAGGCCAGTGGCCATGAGAAGACAAGCAGAATGCTCTGGAAAGTGCAGCCATAGTGGGTGATAGCCCCTTATGCGTAATGCTTCTTATGGTCCTTGAGTAGGGCGGGGCACGTGAAACCCTGTCTGAACATGGGGGGACCACCCTCCAAGCCTAAATACTCTCTAGTGACCGATAGTGAACAAGTACCGTGAGGGAAAGGTGAAAAGCACCCCGATGAGGGGAGTGAAAGAGACCTGAAACCGGACGCCTACAAGCAGTCGGAGCCTCTTATGGGGTGACGGCGTACCTTTTGTATAATGGGTCAGCGAGTTTCTGTTTGCAGCAAGCTTAAGCCGGTAGGTGTAGGCGTAGCGAAAGCGAGTCTGAATAGGGCGACGAGTTGCTGGCAGAAGACCCGAAACCGAGTGATCTAGCCATGGCCAGGTTGAAGGTGCGGTAACACGCACTGGAGGACCGAACCCACGCCTGTTGAAAAAGTCGGGGATGAGCTGTGGTTAGGGGTGAAAGGCCAATCAAACTCGGAGATAGCTGGTTCTCCGCGAAATCTATTGAGGTAGATCGTCAGGTGTTGACCCCGGGGGGTAGAGCACTGGATGGGCTAGGGGGGCCCAAAGCCTTACCAAACCTAACCAAACTCCGAATACCCGGAAGTTTAGCCTGGCAGACAGACAGTGGGTGCTAAGGTCCATTGTCGAGAGGGAAACAGCCCAGACCACCAGCTAAGGCCCCTAAATCGTGGCTAAGTGGGAAAGGATGTGGGGATTCCAAAACAACCAGGAGGTTGGCTTAGAAGCAGCCATCCTTTAAAGAAAGCGTAATAGCTCACTGGTCTATTAGAAACCCTGCGCCGAAAATGTAACGGGGCTCAAGCCACGTGCCGAAGCTGTGGGTGCATACTTTGTATGCGCGGTAGCGGAGCGTTCCGTAAGTCTGTGAAGGAGACGGGGTGACCCTCTCTGGAGATATCGGAAGTGCGAATGCTGACATGAGTAGCGACAAACAGTGCGAGAAACACTGTCGCCGTAAGTCCAAGGTTTCCTGCGCAAGGTTAATCCACGCAGGGTTAGTCGGCCCCTAAGGCGAGGGCGAAAGCCGTAGTCGATGGAAATCAGGTTAATATTCCTGAACCTGCCAGAAGTGACGAATGCGAGATGTTGTCAGTCCTTATCGGATTGGACTGGCTTTTTGAGCATTCCAGGAAATAGCTCTGGCATATAGACCGTACCCTAAACCGACACAGGTGGACTGGTAGAGCATACCAAGGCGCTTGAGAGAACGATGCTGAAGGAACTAGGCAAATTACTCGCGTAACTTCGGGATAAGCGAGACCCGTGAGTGGGCAACCATTTGCGGGTGGCACAGACCAGGGGGTAGCGACTGTTTATTAAAAACACAGGACTCTGCGAAGTCGAGAGACGACGTATAGGGTCTGACGCCTGCCCGGTGCCGGAAGGTTAAGAGGAGGTGTGAGAGCACTGAATTGAAGCCCCGGTAAACGGCGGCCGTAACTATAACGGTCCTAAGGTAGCGAAATTCCTTGTCGGGTAAGTTCCGACCTGCACGAATGGCGTAACGACTTCCCCGCTGTCTCCAGCATCGGCTCAGCGAAATTGAATTCCCCGTGAAGATGCGGGGTATCCGCGGTCAGACGGAAAGACCCTATGAACCTTTACTGCAGCTTTGCAGTGGCATCAGAGACATTCTGTGTAGGATAGGTGGGAGGCTTTGAAGCAGGGGCGCCAGTTCCTGTGGAGCCATCCTTGAAATACCACCCTGAATTTTTCTGATGTCTAACCGCGACCAGTAAGCCTGGTCCGGGACCCTGCATGGTGGGCAGTTTGACTGGGGCGGTCGCCTCCCAAAGTGTAACGGAGGCGCGCGATGGTGGGCTCAGGCCGGTCGGAAACCGGCTGTCGAGTGCAATGGCATAAGCCCGCCTGACTGTGAGAGTGACAGCTCGATCAGAGACGAAAGTCGGCCATAGTGATCCGGTGGTCCCGCGTGGAAGGGCCATCGCTCAACGGATAAAAGGTACTCTAGGGATAACAGGCTGATCTCCCCCAAGAGTCCACATCGACGGGGAGGTTTGGCACCTCGATGTCGGCTCATCACATCCTGGGGCTGGAGCAGGTCCCAAGGGTTCGGCTGTTCGCCGATTAAAGTGGTACGTGAGCTGGGTTTAGAACGTCGTGAGACAGTTCGGTCCCTATCTGCCGTGGATGTTGGAGACTTGAGAGGATTTGTCCCTAGTACGAGAGGACCGGGATGAACATACCTCTGGTGCACCGGTTGTCGTGCCAGCGGCACAGCCGGGTAGCTAAGTATGGAAGGGATAACCGCTGAAAGCATCTAAGCGGGAAACCCACCTCAAAACTAGGTCTCCCCAAGGGCCGTGATAGACCATCACGTCAATAGGCCAGGTGTGGAAGCGCAGTAATGCGTGCAGCTAACTGGTCCTAATCGCCCACGAGAACTCACTTGCAAGCTTCTCCCAGAGAAGCACCCCATGCACAGAAATCATCCATGCCGCACATTTCAAAAATAACACCAACCGTTAATCACTGACCTACTCAGATGTGGGTTGGATGACCTGGTGGCTATGGCGGGGAGAGATCCACCCGATCCCATCCCGAACTCGGCCGTGAAAACCCCCAGCGCCTATGATACTGCGGCTTAAGCCGTGGGAAAGTCGGTCGCCGCCAGGTCTTCCAATCCACATCATAATCACATCACATAAACCACCGCGGGGTGGAGCAGCCCGGTAGCTCGTCAGGCTCATAACCTGAAGGTCACAGGTTCAAATCCTGTCCCCGCAACCAACGATACTTGCGATACGAACGCATCACGAACCCCAGTCCGGAAACGGGCTGGGTTTTTCGCGTTTCCATTGCCCGACGCGACTGCCAGGATACCAGCAAGATCGCCCCGGACATCGATCTGTAGCCCCTTGTCGGACGGGGTGAGAATGATGGCCTCGATCACCTCGGCCGCCTCCTGGCGCTTCTCGTCCAGCTCCGAATGCAGCATGTCGTGCAGGCGCGCGAGTTGCCGATGATAGAACTCTGCCATCTGCGGGTGCAGCAAAGGCGGGGGTGCCTCGGCGGTGGCGAGGAAGTCCTTGAGTTCTGTCTTGCGGGCTTCGAGCTTCGATCCGCGCTCTTTGACCGTCTCGATCGAGATGGCTTCCGAAAGATAGAGGTCCATCAGGCGCTGGATGTCGCGCTCGACCCGCTTCAGTTCTGATTCCGCTGCGCCGATGTCGGCCGACGCCTCCATGCGCAGTCGGTTCATCTCGGTGGTGAAGGCGGCGCAGAATTCGGCGAACAGGTCCGGGTCCATGAGATGGTGGCGCAGGGCATCGAGGACGCGCCGCTCCAGCTCCTCGCGACGGATATTGGTGCGGTTGTCGCATGTGCCCTTGTTGCGCGCGGTCGAGCAGCCGAGCAGCCGAGCAATGTGCCGGAGATCATCGAATAGCCACCACCACAGCAGCCGCATTTGCTCAGGCCGGAGAAGAGATAGCGGGGGCGGCGTTTCTCGCGGAAATGGTCGGGCGATGATGTGTCGCGTGTGTCCCGGCTGGCGCTGACGCTGGCCTGCCGCGCCTTGACCGCGTCCCACAGCTCCTGGTCGACGATCCGCAGCTCCGGCACCTCCTGGATCACCCATTCGGATTCAGGATTGAGGCGCGAGACGCGCTTGCCGGTATCGGGATCCTTGATGAAACGCTGGCGGTTCCAGACCAGGCGCCCCACGTACATCTCGTTGTTGAGGATGCCGGTGCCGCGTTCCCGATTGCCGTGAATGGTCGAAAAACCCCAGGCGCCGCTGCCTGGGGCAGGGATGCGTTCGTCGTTGAGACGGAAGGCGATGGCGCGCGGTCCCAGTCCGGCCGCGAAGTCACGGAAGATGCGACGGACCACCTCGGCTTCCGCTGGATTGATGGTGCGGTCGCCCCGGATCGGCTCGCCGTTGGCGTCGAGCTTGCGCACCACGTCATAGCCGTAGGCATTGCCGCCGCCGGACTTGCCCTGTTCGACCCGGCCTCGCAGGCCGCGATGCGTCTTCTCGGCCAGGTCTTTCAGAAACAGGGCGTTCATCGTGCCCTTGAGGCCGACATGCAGATGCGACACCTCGCCCTCGGAGAGAGTGACGATCCGCACGCCGGCATAGTTCATGCGCTTGAAGACGCCGGCGATGTCCTCCTGGTCGCGGGACAGGCGGTCCATCGCCTCGGCCAGCACGATCTGGAACCGTCCGCGCTGCGCATCCGCGATCAGCGCCTGAATGCCGGGCCGCATCAGGGACGCGCCCGAAATGGCGTGGTCGGTATAGTCCTCAACGATGGTCCAGCTCTGTTTCTCCGCGTGGGTTCGGCAGACGCGAAGCTGGTCGGCGATCGAGGCGTCACGCTGGTTGTCGGAGGAATAGCGGGCGTAGAGCGCGACCTTCATGACGAGGCATCCCTTACGGTCCGGAGCGGCGGCGCTGCTCCTGTTGCTGCGACCGGAACCAGTCCCGTGCCGCACGGCGCGCCATGAGGCGGACCAGCGCTATCAGGCGCGGGTCGGGGGTATTGGGTCGCAGGACGAGCCGCAACTCGGGCTCGGGCGGCCGATACGCCGGGACAATGGACTGGTTGGGTCTGTCCGTCATCGTTGCTCTCTTCCGACCGCATGGCAAGGAAAACAGACACACGATCCGGACAGATGACTGTTATTTCAATGAAAAATGGTAATCTAGGAAGGTGTGCCCACGCGTGCTCCAGAGTGCGGAATCGTAGTTATGGGTAGTCCCGGATACAGGCGCGTCGTACAAATACTGGCTTACGGCGGCGTTACGGGAGGGGAGGGCGAGTCATGAACGATACGGGAATGTGGTCCTGCCAGCTGGGCGAATGACTGGCCGCGTTTATGACGCTTTTGCCCACAGAGCGCTGAACGGGCTTGTCGAGTGGCGACAATCCACCACGCTGAAACGGCTTCTGTGTCCTATGGATAATGGCGCGCGGCCAGAGGGATCTGGTCACTGTGGTCGGTTATGCTGCCCTGATTTTAGAGGGCGAATTCGTACAGATGTTCGACCGATGGACCAACGGCCACACTCACGGGCTACAGTGAAGGCTAGCCAAAGACGCTCGAGTAGATCGAGTGGTATCTTGACTCGCGCCTGATCCGGAATATCAGTCCGGCTTATGCGAAGAAACTGATCCGGGCATTCGGCAAAGCCATCTTCGACCTGATTGACCAAGAGTTAAATTATTTCTCTCTGGCGATATGAAAAACGATAGACCTACGCTGAAGTTTGTAAAAACCCACTATTCTAGCTTGGCCGAGACTCAAAATCTAAAATATATCTTGCATGCGGCTTCTCTCGATCAGTCGTTCCGGCCGCCACGTAGGCTTTGCCGCTTGCCTTCGCTTTTCTTCCAAGCCAGAACGCGCTGCGTTCCACCGGCGCCCCGCATCTTCGCGTAGCACTCGCCGACTTGGAGGTTCGCAAGGTTGGAGCCTTTACCGAAGATCCGATTGACAGCAGTCGTTTTCGCATTCGTTGTGAAAGCCACGGTTAGGCCCATTTCGTTGAGGAAATCATCCTCCTCGCCGAGGAAATCATCTGGAGACTGACTAACCAACATAACCATGCCACCCTTGGATCGTGATTGGCGGATCAGCGACGACAGTGATGGAAGCTTTGTGCTGAGGATCCGATGCGCTTCATCTACCATGCACAAGACGCGTAGCGCGCGATTGCCGTTGTCATCCTTGTCGGAGTCCGGCAAACTGTTTAGATGTCGATCGAGAGCGTCCAGCAATAAGTTCACGGTCATTGTCTGCGTCGCCTCGGGAACGGACTTCGGCAGATTAATGATCCAGCTTTGTTTGAAAAACTCGGAAGGCGAGAGCATTGGCTCAAATAGCGGGAAGCGACAGAGGTCTGTGATGGAGGCCAATGCACCGTCGTGCTTCATTCCGGAGCTCTGATATTCGCGTGACATTGCATCGCGGATGTCCGACAATCGGGTTGGACGGCGGGTGCGAAGCGCTTGTTCTGCCGCAGCGGCAACAATCTCGCGCTGCTTGTCGCCAAGCCGGGTGCCCTTGAGACGTCCGAACGAATCTCTGAACTGGTCGGCGGCTATTTTGACGTCGTAAGGGTCGGTGGAATTCAAGTACAACACGTCCAGTGGGACCGGTTCACGCGGTGGCGAGATCACCGTGGCACTGAAGGTTTCGTTAAGCTTGTAGTCGCCGACGAGGTCACCCTTGAAGTCAAACGCGAGTATGGGGACGGCGACCTCTTTGCGGAGTTGACGCAGCATAGCCATGGCAGTCCGGGTCTTGCCAGATCCGACGCCTCCCATGATTGCGCAATGTGGGCTTCCGCCTTCACCGGTTGCCGTCCAGACAATACGTTCATTAGTGGCGACGTTAAGTCCAACCTCGCCAATAAGCAGTTCGATCGAGGTTGGACTCGGACCGTCTTCCGACGACTCTTCAGCTTGGCTGCCGCTCAACAGTCCGGCGGAGTCGGTCAATCGCCTAGTAAACCGGGCAAGGTCACCTTCTACAGCGGACCAATGATCGTCGAGGATATCTAAGCCGCGGCTCCAATGGTCGGCGACAAGCGCTTGGAAATCGCGGAGCGAAACGTCTAGCCGCCCGGAACGCTCGACGATGAGGGCCACCCACGCAGCCAAATCGGTTCCTTGTCCGAAAAGCGTATCGCCCTTGATTGCGAGGCCGAGTTCGCCTTCCACCCGTTTGGGAGGCTCAGGCAGCGCAAGGCTACAGGCGATCGCTAGCCTCGCAGGTGCATAGCGCGCCTTCAAAGTGAGGCGCTCCATGAATTTCCGGTTGAGAGTATCTTTGCTTTCGTCGGTTCGAAAATTGGCTCCGACGATGTCGATCAGCGAGACGCTCATGAGCGGCGATCCGTAAAATAACCTTCGACCGGCCAACTATGCCCGAATTCCACGTCGTCCTCATGCTGGATGGTATACGTCTTCAGAATGCGTGGTCGGATCACGTCGAAGTATTCGCCGACTACTTCGCTATCGGTGGAGAGTAGAATTACTTGACCATTGTTCTTGGCTAAGTGCTTCAGTACGTTTTTCCGGTGCTCCTCATCGAGGCGACCCATCGGAGTGTCGACAATCATTGGGAAAGTGCGCCTCGATACTTGAACGACGGCCGTTATCAATGCCTGCGTGAAGACCTGTTTCTCGCCCGCCGAAGGAAGGACTTCTCGGACGTCGCGGCCGCTCTTCGAAAGCATCCGCACATTGCAGTCGCCGTCAATGTCGATGTGATCGATGCGCGCGCCCTTATGGGCAATCGCTTTGTAAGCGGCGGTCATGGCCTCGGCGACGGCTCCAATCTGAGAGGGAACGGCGTCGGCTCCGATCGCGTCCAGAAGGGCGGCGATCTGCTCTGCCTTAGCTGCCCGGCGCAATCCGGGGGCCGCCGCTCCCAGTTCAGACCGCAGCTTGCCGAGTTGAGCGCGTTTTTTGTCCCGTTCAGTGCGGGCTAGTTCAAGGTGGCTACGCACGCCGCCGATGTCGCGTTGTAAGGAACCAAGGGTCGCAGACATCTCGGCCAATCGCGCGCGTTTGATGTCGAGATCGGGGGCAACCGATTGTGTGCGGTTGACTTCACCTTCGAGGCGCTTGATTTGCGTCTCATGGACTGTCTCTTCATCCAGCACTGAAACCACGCGCCCGGCGGCGAGACCGTCGAGGGCAATGAGGCGTTCCCTGGTTTTCTGCCGCTCGAACCCGGTGAGATATGGGTGCCGGAATTCAGGCGCTGTGTCGTCGTCCGGCGGGTTCCATAGCTTGTCCCAAACCAGACGAACCTTATCCATAACCGCATCACGCTGCTCGTCAACCAACGGAGGAATCACGTCCTCGACTGTCTTGCCAAGCGCGCTGACGAATGTATCCAAGCGACTATCGCCTTGGGCTTTCCCAGCCTCCCATTGCTCTCGGCGGTCTTCCTTACGAAGGCGTTCGGCAGTCTCTGCTCGCAATTCACGCCCGCAGAGCGCTAGTGCCAGGTCGCCGACAAGCATCGCTTGCAGCCGGGAGCGAGCAGCATCCAGATCGCTTCGGTGCTGTTGAATTCGTTGCAAAAGTTCCTGCAAATTTGCCTGAGTGCCATTGCCGTAGCTCATCAGGTCGCGTGTCAGGCGGTCTTGTTCGGATTCCATTGAAGCGATGTGGGCTTCCATCGCGATGGCTTTCTCGTTCGAATCCAAAATATCCTTATCCAGATCCTCGACTTCCTGTTCCAGCCGGACGACCGTGTCGCCCGTTGTGCCGGAAGGCTTCCCTTTCGATTTGGCGTAGTCCCGAAGGTCACTGGCAAGATCGCGCAAGACCGGCAGCCCAAGAAGACCTTCAACGCCGACCTTGACCTGAGTCGCCATCTCGCGTTCGGCGAATGTTCCGACCATCTCTCCGTCGAATAGAAAAAACCATCCGAGATAATAGGGGAGAAAAGTGGAGGCGACGTAGTCTTTAAACCAGTCAATTCGTTCTGCGCCAGTGAGCCTCGCAGGTCCGACGGCTTTGCGAACTGTCCCGGCGAAAGCGCGCGGATCCTCCTCAAATGGCTTGAATTGGCCGCCGGCGGTGAACCACCAAGTCCTTTGGAGCACAAGCGGCTGGCCTTCGTCGTCGTCGAAAACGAGTTCGACAGAACATGAAGTTCTGCCGTCGGCCAAGGCTCGTTTGTTCAGCACCCCTTGCATGAACGTCGAATAACTAACCTGGAGCCGGTCCGTGGTGGTGCCACCGAATTCTGCCGTAGCAATCAGTGGCATCCCGCTCTGGCCAAAGAGTCCAAGAACAATGGCGTGAAATAGCGAAGTCTTGCCATAGCCGTTCCTGGCACCGATCAGCACGACATTTTTGCGGTCAGTCGGCGCTGGGAAGTCGAAGCGAACGGCACCCGAGTATGCCCGCCAATCGCGGAGGACGATGGACCTCAGATGCATCAGGCGGCATCCTCACTCATTCGGTCGATGATCTCGTCAAACTGATCCCAGAGGCCGGCCTTACGCTGACGTCCGACCTGATCGGCCTCGATTTCCACCAGTTCACGTAAATCCGCGATGCGGATCCCGGCTGCACGACAATGTTTGCGCACAAGCGCTTCGCCCTCTTTGGTTGAGAATAGGACTACAGCATCCTTAGGCATGTCGATATCAGCCTTCCACATGTGGGTCTTCGGCCCGTTCCGCCGCTACGCGGCCTGAATTATTCATTGCGTCATCACGCCACACTTCGCGGATCCGGGCTATCTCTTCACTTGAAATGAGTTCGCGACCCATATGTTGCTGGATAGCAAGAAGCCGCCGCAGAATTTCAGCACGCGTGTCCGGCGTGAACGGACCTGGCACAAAGGTTCCGGCTTCACTGACTGTGAATTTGCCATTGCGGCGACGAGCAGAACGAAGATTGGGATCGTTCCGGATCTGCGATAGCCAATCCCGGAATTCAAGCAGCGGCCCGAACTCCGCAAATCCGGCTTCGACGAAGCCTTCCAAACTCCGATCCTTCTCGACGACAGTGCAGGTCCAGCATCCGAACCGCGACGACGACGTTCCACAAGAAGGGGCATCCGATTTACCCGTGACCACCGGACACTCGCCCCCCAACGAGTTGCGGTAGAGAGAAATCAGTTCGGTATGCGAGGCTCCCCACGGCGGCGGGTACGTGCCGAGGAACTCCCACACGTTTTCAGTCGTCAAGTCGACAATCGGGCGAAATACCATGCACCCTACCATGTCATTATGACGGTTTAGGCGCTGCCCATTGTCGTATTTGGCCACGGAAACAGCGCGCCTAGCGGACTCGTCCCGCCGGACGCCAAGCAGCAGGATGACCTGTCCGGTAGTGTCTACCTGCTCGCGAATATAGCGCGACGTTGGTTGGATTTTCATCCGGTCGGTGCACCACCGGAAGCTTCGATTCGGGGACGGGTAGCCGCGTCCGATCAGATTCACCCAGAACGTGCCGTCCAAGGTTGGCTGGGTGGTCACGACTTTTACCGGCAAGTTGAAGGCTTCGGCGGCTTCCCGCATTTGGGCTTGCACCGTTTTGATGTGCCCGATTACTAGCGGCGACTCAACCAGGGTATCGTTCGCGACAATATGAACGGTGCGTCGACGCTGGCTAGGGGAAATATTTAGAAGCATCTCGAAGACGAGATGAGCTACCAGGGTCGAGTCTTTGCCACCAGAGAAGCCTACGATCCACGGATGCGGTAGGTCGGAGAAGTATTCGGATCTGATTTCCTCGCGAATTGCCTTGATCTTGATCTCCAGATCATCATCGGCATCCGCAAATAGTAGGGTTTGGCTCATGTCAGCCAGATTCGATCATTCATTCTAGTCAGCCCTTCCGCTCCGCTGGTCCGTCCGCCCCAACATCAGAGTTGCGCTTGACCCAATCACCTACCCTCATTGCTCTCAACGATACTCGACGCTTCTCCTTAGACTCAACCCTCTATAGACTCAACCCTCTATGGCATCCGGCGCCCCCCGTTGCAATCTGAACGCTCTGGCCATTCTGTGTAGAACCCTGTCTCCGAAATGCTACAAAGTTTTGATCACCTTATCATAAACGTTTTCAGTATCTTGCACATCAAGATGGCTGAATGGTAGAGTGGATGATAAATTCTACCACCGGGTGATATCATGCATCTCAACATCAAAAACGACGAGGCGCACAGGCTGGCCGCCGAACTGGCCCGCCTGACCGGCGAAAACCTCACATCGGCCGTGACGACGGCCCTGCGTGAGCGCCTCGACCGGGAGCGGCGGCGCCATGCCCGCAACGACGTCGCCGAACGGCTTATGACGATCGGGCGGCGTTACGCGGCACTCCCTGACGGGGCGTCTACGGATCCCGATGCGATCCTCGGGTATGACGAGAACGGCGTGCCTGTATGATCGTCGTCGATACGTCGGCAGTCATCGCCATTTTCCGACAGGAACCAGAGGCTGCCGATTTCGCCACGCGCATCGGAAACGATGACGACCCGGTGATTTCGGCCGCCACGGTGGTCGAAGCGTCCCTTGTGCTCCGGGGCCTGAAACAGATCAGTCCCACCAGGGCGGAAGCCTGGCTGGACGAGTTCATCCGTATCGCCGGAATGCGGATCGAGCCGGTAACACCAGAGCAGGCGGCTCTCGCACGGGACGCGCATATCCGGTTCGGAAAAGGCACGGGACATCCGGCGGGCCTGAATTACGGCGACTGTTTTTCCTACGCGCTGGCAAAAGCTATGGGGGCGCCCCTCCTGTTCAAGGGAGAGGATTTCACGAGAACCGATGTCTTGCGGCTCATTGTCGACCCGTCCGACAAGTTCTGATTACTTCCTGCCCAGACGTATAAAAACTTCGACCCGCCTCTTTTCCGGGCTGTCTTAACGTCCCAGCGGGAGGTCAATGGTATCGCGGCCACTCGGTTCCCGAGGCGAGTAGCAGGTGATGGCCCGTATGGGTCATCCACTCTGCTCGTGCGAGATGGGATTCCCACATCGCCTTGTTCTGGCGAGGTCGGCATCTGGATCACGACGCAGCACGATCCGGGCGACCTCTTTCCAGTTTGCTTCGTCTTCGGCTGCGTCGAGCAGGCGAAGATAGACGACCAGTATCTTGAAATCATATGGCGTCAGGAATGGCTCCGTGGGGGCCAGATCCTGGAACGCGGGATTTATCTCGGGACGCGGAAACATAACAAGTCTCCTTGCGGCACGGGTATTCAGAATATCCTGAATCGTTTTTGTATTGCATCAAAATTTGACTGTTCCGATGTAGAAAATTCGAAAGACCATGAAAAAGAAGAGAAAAAACTTGGGGCGCTGCCCCCGGCGCACTTCGTAACGTCTTCCGCCCAGCTTCCTTCGCTGCGCTCCGTGCAGCCGGTTCCCCGCGAAGCCGTCACTCCGTTTTCACCCCCGCTGCTCGCCGCGAGGCAGTGGAACAGCGGGGGCTGTTCCTCGCGGAACAAAGGGCAAAGACCATGACCGGCAACACCAACACGGCAGCCGATTACCGCAATACCATCCTCAATGGCGATAGCGTGCAGCTTATGCGCGGACTACCCCGCAATGCGGTGGATTTCATCCTGACAGACCCGCCTTACCTGGTGAACTATCAGGGCAGGGACGGGCGGAAGGTTCGCAACGACGACAATGCGCGTTGGCTCCGACCGGCCTTCAACCAGATGCACCGTGTCCTCAAATGCGGCGGCTTTGCCATTTCGTTCTATGGCTGGAACCGGATTGATCTGTTTGCCGATGCCTGGAAGGCGGCCGGGTTCCGCATGGTCGGGCATATCGTCTTTCGCATGTCCTATTCGTCCTCTTCCCGGTTTCTTCGGTATGAACATGAAAGCGCCTATCTGCTGGCCAAGGACAACGTGACACCGCCCGCAAAGCCCATCCCGGACGTGATTGACATGCCCTATTCGGGAAACAGGTTGCACCCGACGCAAAAGCCGGTGGCTTCACTCCTGCCCCTGGTGGAAGCCTTTTGCCCGGTGGGTGGGCTGGTTCTGGACCCGTTCGCCGGTTCGGGTTCATCCCTGGTGGCGGCGCAGCATCTTGGCCGCGACTGGCTGGGTATGGAACTGGACTCGGACCATGCAGCCACGGCAACCCGTCGGCTGGCCTGGCACGGGGCGGCGAGGGCGGCGGCTTAAAGCCGCCCCCTTCTTCCCGTTACCGGACACGGCCGGAAAATCGCGCTGGTCCCGACGGACCGGCGGCAAAGACGCGCCGCGACCCGGCGCGTGCGGCGCTCGCCGGCATGGCCGGCTCGCAAAGTTAATGTATGGCAGGACGTTGGTCCTTGGCCCATTCGCAACGCTGCCGGGACAACGCGCCGCGTCCACGGCGCGAGCGGAGGGCGCCGACAGGGGGCGCCCCGGTCGTAGTCCGGCGCGCTCCGCGCGCTGTCCTGATCGTGAAACTAGTGTAGGAAAGTCCAATGCTATTTCATGGATATTCCTGAATCGTCGCGGCATGTGTGTGGTGTTCCTCCTCGTGGAAAGGACGCGATTCATGCTGCTCGGTCTCGGTATTGTCCTCGGCTTCGCCGGTATCGGTTTCCTGTGCTGGCTGCTGTTTCTGTGCGCGGTCTATGCCGCGCCCCTGTTCGTGGCGGCGATGGTCTCCACCATACTCTACGACCATGGCGTGCTGTCCGGCGCGCATGCAGCACTCGCGGGCATCGCCGCCGGGATCATGGTCCTGGCATGCGGCCAGACGATCCTGGCGTCCTCGCGCGATCCCGCGCTCCGGGCATCGGTGTCGCTCCTGCTCGCCCTGCCGGCCGCGCTGGCGGGATTTGGCACGACGCTGGGTTTCTGCGGCATGGGCGAGATGGGCGTCGTCCCCGGATACCTGTTCGCGACTTTCGGGGCGCTGTGCGTCGGTGGGTCCGCATGGACACGGCTCTGTGCCATTCAGCCAGCCTGACGGAGTGCTCGGGGTCGGAGCGGGCGGTCAGTTCCCGTTGCGGGCGTGCGGTCGGCTTTGGACGGTGCAAACGCCTTTCCCTCTGTGGCAGCAGTCCGCACAGACCCAATCGGCTTGAAACGGCAGCCAGCTTTGATGCAGGGAACGCAGGCTATTGCCGGTGTGGCTGATGGGCAGCGTCCCGTCCCGTGTTCCGTTCCTGACCGAGTGGGGAAGGTTGCGGCGGCGTGGTGGGTCATTCCAGCGGCGGACATGATCGGGTTTCTCTCGCGACAGCAAACGATCTCTCCCGACACCCCACGACCCTGTCACGGAACACGACGGGCTGACTTGTCTCCCACAATACTGACGGCGCCGCACACCATGGCCTCTCGATATGGCCGATCTGCCCGAAGAGCGGCTTCGCCTCGCCCGGCTCTGGCGCAACGGCGTCCCGCAACTTTCTTCCTCTGCCGGCTGCGCCGTCATTCCTCGCGCATCAACAAAGTTCCGCGCCGCCGTCCTCCGCGTTGCTCCGGCCTGCACGCAGGTGCGCCGCCGGTCGTCTCCGGGCTGGCGATGGCCATCGAGGCCACGGTGGTCGCGGCCCGATACAAGCCAGGAGACAGGACAATGATCATCGGTTCATTCAAGAAGGTGGGCGAGGGGTACGAGGGCGAGATCGTCACCCTGACACAGAAAGTCCGGGGGATCCGCTTCGTGCCCGAAGGCAACCGGGCCAGCGACAATGTTCCCAACTTCCGGGTCCAGATCGGAAAACTCGAAGCCGGGGCCGCCTGGATCAAGCACACCACGGACTGGCGTGAATATCTCAGCGTGAAGCTGGACGATCCGACCCTTCCCGGTCCGATCTTCGCCAGCCTCTTCGAAGAGGAAGGTGGCGCCTACAACCTAGTCTGGAGCCGCCAGCGCCCGCGTAACGGGGACTGACCACCCCCACACTGGCCCTTCCCGGCGCCGCCGGGAGGGGCTTTCCCTACCGCCAGGCGGCCTACCGTTCCTCACTGGCTGGCGTCACGGTCGCGGCGACATGACTTTCATCCAGCAGCACGGCTGGTCGTACGCCCAGCGCCTGCGACGCATGCCACAGCGAGAGCAGCGTCGCGTTCTGGCGCCCGGTCTCGATCCAGCTGATATAGGCGCGGTCCACGCCCATCCGTTCCGCCAGGGCTTCCTGGCTGAGACCGGCGGCGCGTCGCAGGCGCCTCACGTTCGCGCCGAAAAGTCCTCGGATGTCCATCCGCAGGATAGGAACGATTTGTGTATTATCGCGCTACGTATTATAATACACGAACGGTTTCTCTCCCGCCAGAGTGATGTGCTGAGCGCATCACGTAATGCCGGAAAAACCGACATTTCCCGCCCGCGTGGCCTGAATCTTCCTCCCTCCTCCAAATAGTCCCTATCTGGTCAAAGATTTTCGGGATCACCTCCCTGAGTCTTCGGGACTACCCGTTCCGGTTCCGCACCGGATACTGGGTCGAATCCGTGACATATTGGGGGAGGGGGGCGTGCCGACAATCCGGCCGTGGGATGCCGACCCCTTCGTCGCGCCTTCGCCGGGCTCGACCCTGCCGGTCTCGCCCAGGAATGGCTGCGGCACAACCCGGCCTACCGGCACGATCATGCCGCAACCATGACGACGGGCAAGATTGACGCCGAGGCATGGCGCGCTTTCGCCCGTCGCTGGGGATTGCGTTTTCCCTGTCGACCCTGATCTCCCCGCCTGGCTTGCCCCTGCGTTCTGGGATCCGGACATCGCACCCGAGGTCGCCGTGCGTGGCGATGGGGGTGACATTCTGTCTCGTCTCACGCCGTACGCGCGGGCACGACACGACGGTCCCGATGGTATCCATCTTGTGCTGGACAGCGCAACAGGGCCGCTGCGCATCGTCATCGTCGTCGATCGGCAACCCGATGCGCCAGGAACCTGGTTTGTTATCGATGATGGGCACCTCGCGACCCGTCTCGCCTGCATTGCGCGCTTCGGCCGCCTGCTTGCCGGCCAGGCGCCTGGCCCTCTTCCCTCCACTTTGCGCCTGAGTTCCCAGCAGAAACTGCGCCAGGTTCGCATGCTTTGCATCGTCGAAGGCCGGCACATAGGAATGGCGACACGCCGGATCGCGGCGGGCATCTACGGCGAGAGCATCCTGCACCTGTCCCGCAATGAATGGCGTGCCAGCTCATGGCACCGGGCTTTCTACCGCGATCTCGACGCTGCCGCATTCTATCAGAACGGCGGTCACATCGCTCTCCTTCAAGGGCTGAAGCAGGGGGGTGACAGTCTGGCGGCCTGAACTTTGTCATCCCTCCCCAGGCTCCATTCTCCGGCAGCGTCTTTCCATGAGCCGCGATATTCCGCACGCGGCCCGATCCAACGGGAGGAACACCTCATGCGTGTCCAGCCGACACTGCCACCGCGCTATCTGCGCACCCCGGACGCGGCCAATTTCGTTGGCCTGTCCATCCGCACCCTCGAAAAACACCGGAGTTGCGGTACCGGTCCGCTCTACCGCCAGCTTGGCGGCCGGATCGTCTATGCCGTGGAAGATCTCTGTGCCTGGGCCGACCTGAACGTCCGGCTCTCCACCGGGGATGGTGGTGGCATTCCCATGCCGTCCGATCCCCGCGCCTATATCATCCGCTTGCAGGCCAGGGCTCGCAAGGCGCAGCGGAGTGCCGGACGATGATGCCGGCTGCCGATAGCTGGCGTCAGCCCGACCGCCGCTTTGTGGTCACGGGATCGGCTCGGCCCTGCGACATCCGCGATCTGATGGGGCGTCCGTTTTTCGCGCTGGGGCACATGGCGCGCCTTGAGCCCCTTCGCTACCGCTCGCGTCAGATGGAAATAGTTGTCGAAGCCTCGGCTCCTCTGGGAATGGCGACCATCCGGGACGCCGATATCCTGCTCTGGCTGACCGGCCAGATCGTCGATGCCCTCAACCACGATCTGTGGGTGTCGCGCCATGTGCGCTTCACGCCCTGGCGTCTGTTCCAGGATCTGGGATGGGCTGACGGCACCCACCAGTATCGCCGGCTTCATGGCGCCCTTGCACGTCTGGCGGAAACGCGCGTCACCACCAGCCTGCGGCAGGGGCCGGAGTGGCGCGAGAAGCCGTTCGCCTGGATCAGTGACGTCCGGATTTCCCGTGAGGATGGGGTAGCCCTGACCCTGCCGGACTGGCTCATGGAGATGGCCTGTGATCGCTCCCATGTCCTGAGCGTCGATCCCGCCTATTTCCGCCTTTATGGCGGCCTGGAGCGGTGGCTTTACCGTCTGGCGCGCCGACATGCCGGCCGGCAGAAAGATGGATGGCGTTTCGATCTTCGTGATCTCCATGCCCGGTCCGGCACCCTCTCTCCCTGGCGGAATTTCGTGATCGACGTCGCCGGCATTGCCCGTCGCCAGGTCGTCCCAGGTTACGACTGCAAGGTCATTTATGGCGGAAAACAGCCAGTCCTGCGTATTTCGCCAACGGTATTACCCACCGGTTCTGTGGATAACCGTGTGAATCCTACCATTGCTCACGGTGCGGAAATACCGTTGCTGACGGTGCAGAAAACGCCGCAGTGCGTTGTTTTCAAAAGCGGAATCAGTCCCGTAACTTATATAACTAATATAATAACTTATTATGTAGGGGATTCCGGTCTTTCGGTTTCCCTTCCGGCAGCTCAATCGGGGCATGGAAAAAAGGCTCGGGAAACGGTCGCGGATCGCCTGGTTGGTGTTCCATGAGCGCCCCTTCTTTCCGGCCAGCAAACCATGCACTCACCACGGTCGAACTGACCTGGATCGAGAAGCGCATCGAGCACTGGATCCGGTTCGGCCGTCCCGTCGAGGACCGCATCCTTGATCGCAGGCGCCGGCTGATGAGCTTCACGCCGGACAGTGTATTTGCGTTCATCCGCTGGGCCGCAAACGATTTCGGCACGGTGGTGTCCTGCATCGACATCGTGCGCGCGGTCGGAGCTTCGGAATCATGCCAGACCGTGCCGTTCGTGCGCCCCGGTGGCGAGAGTCTGCTGCGGCAGAACGGCTGGCCAAAGGTGCGTCGGGTGCTGGAGGCCATCGACGGCGTGGAGGCGCTGGGAATTGACCCTGCGGCCGCCTGCCCCGATCACTGGCGGCACCTGCATCACCGGCTCACAGTGGTGCAGGAGCCGCGTCCCTACACGCGTGAACGCCACGAGGCGTGGCTGCGCAGGAGGGCCGCGTCATGACCCGTCGCGCCTGGTTTTTCGCCACGTATTTTGCCGTGCTCGGCGTGGGCGCCTCGCTGGCGTTTCATCCCACACCGCGCTGGGTCTGGAACGAGACGGCGAGCGTTCCGGTCGGGCTATATCGCATCCAGCCTACCACCCCGGTCCATGTCGGCGACATCGTCGCCATCCGCCTGCCGGAGCGCGAGGCCACGTTGCTGGCCACACGCGGCTACCTGCCGTTCGGCGTGCTGCTGCTCAAGCCTGTGGCAGCACTGGCGGGGCAGAGTGTCTGTCGCATCGGCGTCCACGTCACCATCGACGGCAAGGCGGTCGGCGACGCGAAGACCGTCGACCATCGGGGCCGCAAGCTGCCCGTCTGGCAGGGCTGTCAGCATCTCGGGCCAGGACAGGTCTTCGTCATGAACGCCGCTGTGCCAACCAGTCTGGATGGGCGGTATTTCGGTGTCCTGCCGATGGAAACAGTGATCGGCCGCGCCGTGCCCGTGCATGTCCGGACCGGTGAAGCCGAGCCACCACCGCCGCATTTCGCTCCCCTTCCGGAACCGCCCGAGCCGATGCGGGAGCGACCGCTTCTGGCGCCGCCCATGATGCCCATGAAACCCGGTGAACCACCCATCCAATGATGGTCGCCAGCCATTGAATTTTCATACACCCGAAAGGACTTCTCTCATGAGCCAGATCGGTTTTTTCACCCGGACGTCGGATGGTTTCGCCGGACGGGTGCGCACCCTGTCGCTGGACGCTGAACTGACCTTCATGCCGGCGGAAAACAATGGCGCGGAACATGCACCCGATTATCGCATCCATCTCGGTGAAGGCGATTCAGCATTGGAGATCGGTGCCGGGTGGAAACGCACCGGGGAGCGTGCCGGCGAGTATGTTTCCGTTGTCCTGGACGATCCCTCTTTCATGCAACCGATACGCGCCACGCTGTTCCAGGCCGGGCGCGGCGGGCGTGAGTGGCAACTGGTCTGGAACCGGCCTGCAAAACGTCCAGGAGGTCGGGAATGAACACCCGGTTTTTCATGTCCGCCGGCGTGTTGGCCGTGCTCGCGCTGCCGCTCTCGCCGACCATTGTCCGGGCGCAGGATTTTGACGATCTGGTGCGTCAGGCAGCGAAGCAAAATGCGATCCCGGCGACGTGGGTACGGGCGGTCCTGCGGGCCGAAAGCGCTGGCGATCCGGACGCGGTATCCGGTGCCGGTGCGATGGGGCTGATGCAGCTCATGCCCGGCACCTGGAAGGACGTCCGCCGCACGCTCAATCTGGGGGCCGATCCCTTCGATCCGCACGACAATATCGCAGCCGGGGCAGCCTATCTGCGATGGCTGCACGACCGTTATGGCGATGCGGGTTTTCTGGCTGCCTACAAAGAGAGCGCAGTCAGCGATCGTAGGGTGACCGAGGGCAAACCAGTCCTGTGTCTCGACATGCGCATTGAGCAGCGGCAGGAGTTTGTCGGTCCAGCGCGTGGCGGTTCTCATATCGAGAGGATATCCGAATTTCCGGATCAGACGGGCGGCATTGGGGCCGTTGCGAACCTCGCTCGACGCCACTGAAAGCCATTGTGTGATGGTGGCCTGTGACATGGCGTCTTCAGGCCACCAAGCGCGGTCCGCCAGCCGGGCGGCAAGGTAAACCAGGATGGCCTGAGAGTCCCGAAGTGTGAAGTCACCATCCACCAGAACCGGGACTTCCCCGAACGGGTTCAGTTTCCGGAAATCCGGATCATGGTTCTCACCTGCCGCGAGATCGACCGGAACCAGATCCAGCTTCGTATCGGTCAGGGCCGCGAAAAGCCGGATCTTGTAGCAGTTTCCGGAGACGTCCAGATCATAGAGAAGCATCACGGGGTGTCCTGTGACCGGAGATAGAGGACAGGAGGTGGACGGGACTTGCCCGGCAGCACCATGCATCCTACTGTGACGAACGACCGTTCGTGAGTCAAAGGCGAAATGAGAGAACCCGTTCCTATCCACCGGATCGTTGTCGAAGCCCGCGAACTGTTTCGCGAGTATGGCTACGAAGGGGCGTCCATGCGCGATCTGGCCGATCGCGTGGGCCTGCGTCCGCAAAGTCTCTACACGCGCTTTCCGTCAAAGGAATCGCTGGTGCGCGAGGTGCTGGCCATGACACTCGACGACACGCTGGCCGGTCTTCCGGATCCTGCGACGGACTGGCGTGCGGCTTGGCGGACGCTGATCAAACGGATCGCCGGGACATTCGAGGCGAGGGGGCGCTGCGTGGGATTGCATCTCGCGTATGGCGTGACGGCGCAGACACCGGACGCTCGGGACGCGGTGCGGGCGTTTTTCGCACGATTGCGCGATGCGATGGCCGGGATTCTGGAAGCTGGGAAGATTTCCGAACCGGTATCCGTCGCAACGGATACCCTCGCGCAACTCGAAGGGGCAACGCTCTGGATCACGACCGAAGGCGATATGGAACCTCTCCGGCATGCTGTAGAGCGTGCCTTGCGTATTGGTGACCAGGAAGGGAGGGCCGTGTGATCGAAGCCGGAAGATTGCGTCTCTCGCCCCATCAGATGACGGATTGAAGCCGTAATGCCGGCGTGCCCGGTCACTCAGTGACGCGCGCGAGCTGAGTGTCCAAACTGTGTGAAGACTGACTTCAGACTGTCATCGATTCCGACGCGTAGACTGATGACAGGAGTGCGGGGCGGAGAACATCCGGTTTCGATGAATAACCGTTACAAAGTCGCCGTTAAATGACGCTTCACTTCAATTGCAACGGCTTCGGAATGCGTTTGAGCGAGATCATGATCTGCACCGGGAAAAATGTCGAGGCGAGCATTGGGAAGAAGCGACAGCAGTCGTTCTCCGACTGCTAAGGGACTAATAGGGTCTGCGTCCCCCCAGAGCAGCAATGTTGGCATATCAATGCTTGGTAACTGACTCGATAGATCAACTACGGGATCTGCAATCCATTTTGCTGCCTGCGGGAAGGTGGAAAAATAATCGGACTGCCATTCCGATCCACCTAAGTCCGCGACTGGCACTCCACCCGATGTTGCGGCGAGCACGAGAGATCTGACCATGCCCGGAAATTTCAGTGCCAGTTTCATCGCTATAAAACCGCCCATTGACTGGGCAACGATGCTTACTGGTTCGGTTATTTCATTAGCCACCAAAGTGGTCAAATCATTGATGCTGTTTATGCTAGGGAGAGGTGGCTCAGTGCCCAATCCCGGCCAAGCAAAAAAGATACCGTCAAGCTGGGCATGGGCTGCGACAGGTTTCCAAAAGGAAGCACTGCCACCTGCACCGGGAAGAAACAGCGTCTTAAACATAGCCAATTCTATCGTAGCTTTCGGCGATATGGAAGATAGCGCTGAATAATCGACTTGAGGTAACTTCTGCCTGCCTACCCCGCTCTTACTAAGCAGATAGGCAGTCTTTTGGGGGATTCCCGCCAGTTCGCTGTCGGAAAGCGCGATCAGAGACAGGCCATTAATTGATTGCCGTTCATGATGGACGTGCCATTTGGTGATGAAGAGCTAGCCCTTCCAGAAAAGTCCGGGTCTCTGGGCTCAGCACGACATGATGTGCCTGTTGTCTTACCATCAACCCGTTTCTCCGTCGTTGTGACTAGGGCCTTATATGGTGAGCAGCCCCCACTGGGTGGACCATCGAGTATGATGGGAATCACCAGGAAACGGGGCAGTTCACACACGGGTGGAGCGGAAGGCTGCTCTTGCCAAAAGAAAGGTGGTTAGCTATATAGTTAGACAAAGAGATGCCCCATGGCTCAGTTCTCGGTTCACGATGCCAAGACCAACCTGTCCCGTCTGATCGCCGACGCACTTGCGGGCGGTGAGGTGGTGATCGCGCGTGGTTCCGTACCAGTGGTGCGTCTTGTGCCGGTGGAACCGCAAGGTCGTCGCGTGTTTGGGGCGCTCAAAGGCAAGATCACCTTGGATAAGACCTTTAATGAAGTGCTGCCCGAGGATGAACTGGACGGGTGGAATCTCGTTTGAGGCTACTGCTTGATAGGCACGCGCTGATCTGGTGGCTGGCGGGCGATGAGCACCTGAGTCACCGCGCCCAGGAGGCCATAGCGGATGAAGCCAATGTCATTGCCGTGAGCGCGGCTTCGGCCATGGAGGTCGCAACCAAGTTCCGCATCGGTAAACTGCCGGGGGCGGCGCTGCTGGCGCAGGACTTTGAAGCTATTGTTGCCGGGCAGGGGTTCGTGGAACTGCCAATCAGCGTGACTCACGCGCGCGTCGCAGGCGAGATGAACATTGCTCATAAAGACCCGTTTGATCGTTTCCTGATTGCCCAAGCGCAGGCCGAGGGTATGACGTTGATCTCCAACGAGGCCTTGTTTGACAACTTCGCCGTCAATCGTCTTTGGTGATCGAAGTTACTATGGTTATGAAAAGATCAAGCGAGAGCAGAAAAAATCTTTTCAAAACAATTATCTAAACCCGCTTTATTCTCACCTTGCGATTGTCGCAAATTGAGAACCAATCCTGCCCCCGCAATACCCGATACCGACACTCCCGAAGCCCTGGCTCCGGGAGTGTTCGTGTTTTTGGCTCCCTGACCGTGCGAGGCGGCGAAATCCAATAGCGTGCCCAGTTCGCCATGCAGCGTGGCGTGTATCTCGCCCCGAACCTTGCCGGGTGTGACGACGATTTTCTCGATCAGTGCCCGGATGGCCTCTGAGGCTTCCTGCCGCTCCTCGGGATGGTTCAGGGTTTCCGCCAGCCGCTCGACCTTGTGTTTGAAGATTCCGGCAACGTTGGGATGGATATCCGGCACGTCCTGGGGCTGGGCAGCGAGCAGGGCGACCAGTTCATCCTCTCGGGTCTCCATCTCGCGCATGCGCTCGACCATGCCGCGTGTATAGCCGCCATCCTCGATCACCTGGAGCATCTGTTTCAGCCCCTTGCGCAGTTTCGTCAGTTCCGTCTGCCAGCCCGCCGTACTGGCGCGACGCTCATGGTTGGCGCGATTGGTTTCCTCGACATAGGCGCGCATCGCCTCCGCCGCCGCTTCGGGCGTCATCAGTCGGTCCTTGAGACCCGACAGCATGCGGTCTTCCAGTTCCGGACGGCGGATGGTGGTTTTGTTGGTGCAGGAGCGGTTGTCCATATGGGTGGAGCAGGCGAAGCGGTCGCCGCCCCGGATCGAGCAGGGACCGCCGCACACGCCACAGAACACCAGACCGGAGAGCAGGGATTTCGGGCGGCGCTGGCCATTGAGGCGATTGTTGGAGGCGCGGATACCGGCGCTGATGTTCACGCTCTTTTCCGCGATCAGTGCCTGCTGGGCACGGACGGCTTGCCAGAGATCATCGTCCATGATCCGTAGATCCGGAACCTCGGTGACGATCCACTCTGATTGCGGGTTCAGTCGCGAGACGCGCTTGCCCGTCTGCGGGTCTTTCAGATAGCGCAGGCGGTTCCAGACCAGCCGACCGATATAAAGCTCGTTGTTGAGGATGCCGGTGCCGCGCAGGGCGTTGCCCCGTAGGGTGGTGTTGTTCCACTTACCGCCCGTGGGGCTGGGGATGCCTTCGTCGTTCAGGCGTCCGGCGATGGAAAGCGCACTGCGTCCGGACGCAAACTCACGAAAGATGCGGCGGACGATTTCCGCCTGCGCGTCGTCGATCTCGCGTTCGCCCCGGATCAGTTCGCCCCGTGCGTCCATCTGATGCACGACACGATAACCGTAGCAGATCCCGCCGCCGGATTTGCCAGCCTCGACGCGCCCGCGCAGCCCGCGATGGGTCTTCATGGCCAGATCCTTGAGGAACAGGGCGTTCATCGTTCCTTTCAGGCCGACGTGAAGCTCGCTGATCTCGCCTTCCGCCACGGTGACGATCTGCACTCCCGCGAATTGCAGGCGCTTGAACAGGGTGGCGACGTCGGCCTGATCGCGGGAAACGCGATCGAGCGCCTCAGCCAGCACAATATCGAATTGTCCGGCCTGGGCGTCGCGCAGCAGGGTCTGGATGCCGGGGCGCAGGATCATGCTGGCCCCGGAGATCGCCGCGTCGCGGTAGGTATCCACCACCCGCCAGCCCTCGCGCGTGGCGCGCTCTTCACAGAGCCGGAACTGGTCCTCGATCGAAGCCGCCCGCTGGTTGTCCGAGGAATAGCGGGCATAGAGCGCGACACGGGTCATGACTTTACTTCCTTTATCCTTATAGGTTCTCCATGCTCAGCGACGCACGACGGCGCTTTTCTTCTGTCGGGCGAGGGCCACGAACTCCGCCTTGATCCGGGTGAACAGGCCCGGAGGAATGAAGCCGTAAGCGAAAACACCCGCTTTGCCGGGGACCGGCGACACGCCGCTGCTCGGCCATTCATCGACGTTGTGCTCCGAGACGATGACCCAGCTTGGGACATCATCCAGTCCGATCGCCGCCTTGACCTTCGCCGGTATCTCGATCCCGACCGTATCGCCGGAAGGCGGCGTATGCGTGATTGGCAGAAGCACGACGTAGCGGGGCCGCAGCACGCTGTCGCTGGCCGCAACGAGGCAGGCGGGACGATCCTTGCCCTGATCCTGTCCTCGCGCGGTCTCATGCGTCCACAGATAATCGTAACGGATCACGAGGCCCGGCTTCGGTTCGGGAAACGACACCGACGGCCCTTATTTCAGCAACTCGTCGAGATGCGCATGTTCGGGGTCCATCTCGGCGCGCTCCACAGCAGCCAGCACCACGTCGGACACATCCTCCATCCGGTGGCTTCGCTGGGCCGCCGCGCGGAGCCAGTCATAATGATCGGCGGACATCAGCACATATTCACGGCGGCCGTGCCGGGTGATCTCAACCGGCTCACGCTGGGCCTGATGCTGGAATTCGCCGAATTTGCGCTGGAATTCGAGGGCGCCGACGGTGGGCATGAGCGGGGCATCCTGCTGATGGAGTGGTGATGCCCAAATTATACGTATAATACCTCTTTCTCAAGGATAATCTCATTCCTCCTGTTCCGGCCTGGCCCTGCTGGCGGGATCGTTGTCGTTGGCGATCTGGCCCAGCCGCCGCTCGAATTCCTCGCGGGCGATCTGCCGTCCCAGCAGGCGCGCCAGGACGAGGATCAGTGCGTCCGTTCGCGCCTTCATGGCCGGATTGGGAAGAGCGGACTGGATATTGTCCGTGGGTTCGTTATCGTTGGCCGGAGAATTCGGTCCGGCGTTCGATATGCGGTTTTCGTCCGTCATCGTCCTGCCCTTTCCGTCTGGAGAGGGCAGCAGGATCACGCGCTGAAAATTGCCGCGCAACCGAAAAAATATAGCCATTCCAATGGATTGTCGGCGTGTATCTGCTGCTGCGTACTGGGGCGTAGTCAGGCGTACATTTGGCGGTGTTTTGTACATAAAACGGGAAATCACAAGTTGGTGAATGGTTGGTTTGAGGTTACGACTCGCTGATTGGGTGACTGCGGCTTCTGCCATTCATCAAACCGTCAAGCCCTCCCGCTAATGGACCATGTCCCGGTTTTTCTTGACGTAAAGCGCCTGAGCGGCCAGCGGAGGGGCATGGATACGATCAGCCTCCTTGCCCTGCTGCTGAGCCTCTCGGCAGGCTTCAGCATTCTTAATCACCATACGTTCCGCGTTCCGGTCACGATTGGTGTGCTTGTCTTCTCGTTGCTGACATCGCTTCTGGTGATGGTCCTGAATCCGCTGATTCCGGCCTATGATCTTCAGGCCCTTCCGCGATCTGTACTCGGCGCCATCAATCTGCCTGCGGCACTTCTGAATGGCGCGCTGTCGCTGCTGCTTTTTGCCGGCGCCATGCAGGTCAATGTCGGGCATCTGCGCGCAAAGCTTGCCTCCGTCACCGCCCTCTCTGTCCTGGGGACCGTGCTGGCCGTCGCCTTTCTGGCGATCGCGGCATGGTCTGTCTTCCCGCTGCTAGGCCATACCGTTCCCTTCGCATGGTGCATCGTGCTGGGTGCCATCCTCGCGCCCACCGACCCGGTTTCGGTCGTGGGAATGCTGAAACGTCTGGGACTACCGGGACCGCTTCAGGCTGTTTTTGCGGGAGAAAGCCTGTTCAATGATGGCGTGGGCGTTGTCATTTTCGGTGTAACGATCGGATTGGCGACCGGAGACAGTCAGGGAGTGGCCGCGTCCGGAATTGCCCTGAGCTTCTGCCGCGAGGCGCTCGGTGGCGGTTTTCTCGGAGCGCTCACGGGATGGATCGCGCTCCGTGTGCTCAAGGCGCAGCGGGATCCGCATATCGACCTGCTGACGTCGCTGGCTCTTGCGACCGGAACTTTCAGCATCGCCAACCAGCTTGGCATGTCAGGCGCGATCGCGGTCGTTGTCGCCGGTCTTTGTTTCGGAACACGTTACAGCCATTCCATTTTTGATGAAGCGTCGCGCAAGGAACTCGACGTCGCATGGTCACTCATTGACGAGGTCCTGAACGTCCTGCTGTTCATGCTGATCGGCTTTGAAATCCTTGAGATCACGCCGCATCTGTTTACGGTTCTGGCGACACTTGCCGTAATCCCCCTGTCCATTGCCGTGCGGGCTTTGAGCGTGCTGTTCTCGACCCTTCCGGTCCATCTTCGTCAATGGGAACGGGGCCGCGTTCTCGGCGTCCTGACCTGGGGCGGGCTGCGAGGTGGTATTTCGGTCTCACTGGCGCTTGGTCTACCGCCCGGAGAACTGCGTGATCTGTTGCTGCCCGTCTGTTACGGTGTGGTGGTGTTCACCATCATCGTGCAGGGATTGACCATGGAACGGGTCGCCCGCCGGCTTTATCCGGCATCTCCATCTCAACCTCAATAACGGGTTCCTCCATTCTTCCATCGGCATTCGTGTCGTCTGATGAGCCGACCGTGAAGAGGAAACAGACGTGATGCCCGACGATCCGTCCGTCCTGATCACGACGGTTGAACTGACGTGGATCGAGAAGCAGGTGGAACGCTGGCTGCGCTTCGGGCGGCCGGTCGCGGACACGATCCTCGACCGTCAGCGGCGCATGCTAAGCTTCGCGCCCGGCAGTGTGTTCGCCTTCGTCCGCTGGGCCGCCAACGAGTATGGCACGGTTGAATCGCACATCGACATCGTGCGCACGGTCGGCTCCGGCGAAGACTACCAGACTGTCCCATGCGTGCGGCCGGGCGGCGAGGTGTTGCTGCACCAGACTTCATGGCCGCGCGTCCAGCGTGTACTGGGAGCGATCGACGCGATCGAGGCGCTGGACATCGACCCGACAGAGGTCAGTCCCGATTACTGGCGTCACCTGCACCATCGGCTGGAGGCACGGCAGCAGCCCGATCCCTATACCAAAGCACGGCATCGGGCATGGCTGCGTCGTCGCGCGTTGCATTGAGTGTGCTTCCCGCGTCTAGCTTACCGACGTTTGCCCGTGCCTTTCCCTTCTCTTTCCGGTCAGCTTTTCCATCCTCCTGTCGCGTTCGTTTTGTGCCGGGACAACGCGGCGCTTCGCGCCGCGAGCGGAAGGCGTCGGCTGTGCCGCCGCGTCTATTTCGGGTCGCCTTTGGCGCTCCTTCGAACACCCATTCGACGAACGATCCGACGTTCAGTGACACGCGTTTTCCCGCATCCGGAACACCATACGCAGGGGGTGGATGGCCCGTCTGGATGCACAACGAGCGCAGGTTGACCGATTGGTCATCGTCACCGTGAGCGTCATCACTTTGACAGTTCCCGATGATGTTCGGATGTCGCTTCCGATCACGTCCGACGCATGATTTTGACGTGTGTTCGGCACGTCATAAGATGCACCGAAGATAGGTCGCGGCAGCGTTTCGTCGTCCAGTTCGCGTGGTGGCGCGAGGCGCTTCGTGGCAGGTTTTGCCAGTCATTCCGGTCAGGTTGGCAAGGGGGCATCAGATTCGGAAAAGCCGAATTCAGAGGCCGGAAAGAAGAAAAAACGTGAGGGCAAGATTAAAGGAACCGGCACTCCAGCCGGTCCTGACCTGTGGTTTTCTCTGTCTGCACATGGGGTTAGAGAAAGTTTGTGTGGCACTCTGGATTTTGCTCTCCTGAGCCGTCATTTTTCAGGAGTGATGGTTTCCCGCCGTTTCTGACGGCACTGTCCCTGGAAAAACCCGGTTTTGGCGAGGTCCGGCCATGGCGCAGGATGACGACACCGCGTTCCGTCCCCGGCCGGGACGCATCCGCTCGAAGGGTAGCGCGACACGCGGTCGCACGGACTTTCTGGCCAGCATCCGGACGCAGGTTCGCCGGCAATCGCTGCACCCCGGAAAGAGGGGCGGCAGCGGGGCGGGCGGCGGCAGTGGCCGCCGCTTCTCTTCCGGGTCTGGTGAGACCTCGCGTTCGGGGAGCGCAGCGCGTTCCGGTTCCACCCGTGGCGTGGGACGCGGGCGGGGCGCGTCCTTCGTCCGCGCGCGCGGGATCGCCGGCTGGCGGCATCAGGTTCCTGGTTCCCGGCGTGTGGCCGTGAAGGCGCGTGTGGTGCGTCAGGCCGGGAAGGGAGGCGGGGCCGCCGCCCATCTGCGCTACATCCAGCGCGATGGCACGTCCCGCGACGGCGAGCGTGGCGTCCTCTATGGTGCGGAGACCGACCGCGTCGATGCGAAAGCTTTCCTCGAACGCGGTGCGGACGACCGGCATCAGTTCCGTTTCATCGTCTCACCGGAAGACGCCGACCGGTTGGACGATCTGACGGACTTCACGCGCGACCTGATGACGCGGATGGAAGCCGATCTCGGCACACGGCTGGACTGGGTGGCGGTGAATCATTTCAACACCGGCCATCCCCATGTCCATGTCGTGGTCAATGGCCGCGACGACCAGGGCAAAGACCTCGTCATCGATGGCGGCTACATCACCCACGGCATTCGCGAACGCGCCTCCGAATTCGCGACGCTGGAACTCGGTCCCGTGTCCGAGATCGAGCAGCGGCAGAAGCTGGAAACCGAGATCGACCGCGGCCGCTTCACCCGCCTCGACCGTGCCCTGCTGGATCAGGCAACAGAAAACCATCTCGACATGCGCCCCGGCATTGAGACGCCGACCTCCGATCTGGTGGACCGGCGGCTGCGCCTGTCGCGCCTCGCGAAGCTTGAACGCATGGGACTGGCCAGCCAGACGGAGCCGGGGAGATGGACGCTCGACGACCGGCTGGAAGAGCGTCTGCGCAATCTCGGTGAGCGCGACGACATCACGCGGCAGATGCACCGCGCCCTGAAGGCGCGCGACAAGGGAACAGCGCCGACGCGCGACCCGGCGCATTTCCGCCTTCATGGCGAGGTACCAGAGAGGCCGGTGACGGGACGGCTGGTGGACAGGCACCTGACGGAAGAACTGGGGGAGAAGCTGTCGCTGGTGGTCGATGGGATCGACGGGCGGGTGCATCATCTGCGCGGCTTTGATCCTGCCCAGATGGAGGACATCCCCGGTGGCGCGATCGTGGAAATCGCGGCGGCCCCGGTCCCCGACAAGCCGCGCCCATCCGACCGGGCGATCCTCACCCATACCGAGGATGGGATCTATCGCCCTTCCGCCCATCTGGAGCGGATGCAGCTCGACCGCTGGAGCATCAAGGGTAACCCGGAAGACCTGATCAAGGGGCATATCCGCCGTCTGGAGGCTCTACGTCGGGCGGGGATCGTGGAGCGGCTGGAGGCCGACCGCTGGCGCATCCCGGAAGACTTCCAGCAACGCTCCATCGCCTATGACGCCGCCCGTGCGCCGAAGGCGACGGTGCGGCTGCTGTCGGCCTTCGATCTGGAAGCGCAGATCGGCTCAGATGGGGCGTCCTGGCTCGACCGGCGTCTGGTGGCCGGGATAAGCCGTGAGGGCGACCGGGTGGAGGCCGGGTTCGGAGGCGAAGTCGGTGACGCGCTGGCGAGACGGCAAAAGGCGCTGCTCGACCGTGGCGATGCCAGCCTTACCCCGGAGGGCATGGTCCGTTATCGGAAGAACCTGCTGGCGACGCTGGAAGGGCGGGAAGTGGAACGGGTCGGGCAGGCTATGGCCGAGAAGCGGGGGAAATTATGGCGACCCCTCGACCGCTTCGAGACCATCCAGGGCACGATGAAAGGCCCGGTCGATCTGGCCAGCGGGCGCTTCGCGGTGCTGGAGAGCGGGCATGAATTCTCGCTGGTGCCCTGGCGGCCGGAGATCGGCAGACAGCACCAGAAGGAGATGGCCATTTCCATGGATGAGCATGGCGGCATCTCCTGGGAACTGGGACGGGGCAGGGGCCTTGGCCTGTAGCGGGAAAGTATCACGAGTCGTTCCGGAACTCTGACAAACACCGACAAAAGCCGCCAATTTTACGCTTGGCTACGCCCCGGTACTATGCCGACCAATCAGGGACTTGCGTCGGGAAAATTTCAGCGCACTCTGTCATCGGACCTCCAGATCGGGAACACGGCGATGACCAGACGGCAGCGGATGAACGTGTATTTCGAGCCGGGCCTGCTGAAGCAGGTCGAGGCGCTGGCGGAGCGCCGGAAGGTGTCGAAATCGGCGGTGATCGAGGCGGCGGTGCTGTCGCTGGTTTCTGGCGAGGACGATGGACGCCGGGATGCCGCCCTGTCGAAGCGTCTGGACCGGCTCGGGCGGCGGATCGACGATGTGGACGAGGCTGTCGCCGTGCTGGGCGAGGCGTTCGCGCTCTATACCCGTGCCTGGATGAGGCATCAGCTTCCCATCCCGGCGAACGAAAACGAAGCCGCCAGGGATCGGGCGGCGGACATGTATGCCCAATTCAATGAGGTGCTCGTCCGGCGGCTGGCGAGGGGACAGCGGTTCCTTAACGAGCGGGTGCGGGATGTTGCAGGGCGGAAGGAGGCAGGTACGGGCTCATAAAGTGAGCGCACGTCGCGGCGATATTGCAGAAGGAAGCGCAAGCTTCGTACTTTGCGCGCATGCGCTTATCTGCTTCAAGGCACTCTTAGGCGGGCGATCATGGATCGTCCTATTAGAAACTGCGCCAAATCATATAGGTGGCTACACAAAAAATAACGCCAGAGAAGAAAACAGTCAGGGCGCCGGTGGTACCGGCCAGGGCCCGCGCCGCACGCATCCCGCCGAAGCTGCCGGCGATACCGCCGACGATGAACAGCACGGCCAGGTTCCAGTCGATCAGGCCGGATGCCATGTAGCTGAGAGCGGTGCTGGCCCCGAACGCGGCCACGGCGACCAGCGAGGTGCCGATGGCGTTGAGGATCGGCATCCCGGTGGAGGCGATCAGCGCCGGCACGATCAGAAACCCGCCGCCGATCCCGAAAAAGCCCGACAGCGCCCCCGTCCCCAGGCCATAGGTCATGACGCGGCCTACATTCTCACGATTGCAGGCGGCCCCCGCGCACCCCTGGTTGCGCCGTCCGCGCACCATCAGAACGCCGACCACGATCATCAGCAGCGCAAAGCACAGCAGCAGGCGACGGCCGTCCATCGCCTTGCCCAACGTCGCCCCGCCGAACGCCCCCACAACGCCACAGGTGGCGAAAATTGCGGCACAGCGCCATTTGACCGTGCCCGCGCGCGCGTGCTGCGCCAGCCCCGCCAGCGCATTCACCGCAACGGCAAGGGCGCTGGTGCCGATGGCGACATGCGGGTTGGCAACACCGACGACATAGACCATCAGCGGCACGGCCAGAATCGACCCCCCGCCGCCGATCAGCCCCAGCGTGAAGCCAACCACCGCACCGGAGAGAACCTCGAGCGCCAGATGTGTCAGGTCGGGCGGCATGTCACGCTCCTGAAGCGTTCCGGGGAGCGGCCAGCAGTTCGCGCCCGCGCAGCATGCCCCGCCAGTAGAGCTGGGGCATGACCTTCTCCTTGAGGAACCATGCCAGGCGCGTCGGCTGCGTGCCGCGCAGCAGCCACAGCGGCAAGGTCGGCGCCAGCCGCCCGCCGTAACCGAACTCGGCCAGCACGATCCGCCCGCGCTCCACCGTCAGCGGACAGGCGCCATACCCGTCATAGGTCGCGACGGGCGCCTTGCCGTCCAGCGCCGCCAGCACATTGACCGCCACGACGGGGGCCTGCTTGCGCACGGCGGCGGCCGTCTTGGCGTTCGACGTGCCGGCAACGTCCCCCAGGGCGAAGACATCGGCAAAGGTCGCATGCCGCAGCGTCGCGGGATCGACGGCCACAAACCCGTCAGCCCCGGCCAGCGGGCTGGACCTGACCACCGCCGGCGCCACCTGGGGCGGCACCGCATGCAGCATGTCGAATGTCTGCTCGACCCGCTCCGACCCACCTTCCGTCGCCCGCTCGAAAGTCGCCACGCGCCGCGCGCCATCCACCGCCACCAGCTTCGAACGCAGATGAAGGTCGATGCCGTAGCGTTCGATATAGGCCATCAGCGCGGGCACGAAGGCCGCGACGCCGAACAGGGCCGGCGTTGCGGTGTCGAAACCCACCGAGATATCCTTCAGCACGCCGCGCCGCCGCCAGGCATCGCAGGACAGGTACATCGCTTTCTGCGGCGCCCCGGCACATTTGATCGGCATGGGCGGTTGGGTGAACAGGGCCCTGCCGCGCGACAGGCCCTGCACCAGTTGCCAGGTATAGGGCGCAAGATCGTAGCGGTAGTTGGAGGTGACGCCGTTCCTGCCCAGCGTCTCCTCCAGGCCCGGAATCGCCGCCCAGTCCAGCGTCAGGCCGGTGGCCACCACCAGAACGTCGTAGGACAGCACCGTCCCGTCCTCCAGCGCGGTTTCACGCGCCTCCGGCAGAAAGCCCGCCACGGGCTGACGGATCCATGTCGCCCCAGCCGGAATCAGCCCCTCTTCCGGGCGGCGCGTCTGTTCGGGCGTAAAGATGCCGCCCCCCACCATGGTCCATCCCGGCTGATAATAATGGGTGGCCGACGGGTCCACGATGGCCAGCGCAATACCCGGCCTGCGGCGCAGGATGCTCGCGGCCGTGGCCAGTCCTGCCGCACCGCCACCCGCGATGACGACGTTGAAGCGTCGTGCACCCGGCCGCCCGGTCGCCGGCTGCGGCACATGCGGCGCGGCGTTCAGGTGGTCGCCCAGCGCGGACAGATCGACCCCCGCCGTCCGGCCGGCCGCCAGGATAGCATCCGCCGGCATGCTGCCCGCCTGCGCCAGGGCCCAGAGCCGCGCCGCCCTGTTCCCGCCCTGGCAATAGGCCAGAACCGGGCCCGGCATCCGCTCCAGCGCAGCACGCATGGCCTCCACCGCCCCGTCGCTCGGCAGGCTGCCCGAACGAACGGGAATGGCGAGGAAATCCAGCCCCCGGCAGCGCGCCGCCTGTTCGATCTCGGCGGAGGGCGTCTGGCTGGCCCCCTCACCATCCGGGCGGGCACAGATGATGGTCCTGAAACCGTCCGACGCCGCCGCATTCACGTCGGCAACGGAAAGCTGGGGCGAAACGGCAAACTGGGGTGTCAGGAAACGAAAGGACATGGATCGGAATTCCCGGTCGGCGGAGAATGGAGAAAAGGCGTGCGGAAAATGGCGGTCAGAGCGCGTCGATCGGAATCTTGATGTAACGGGTGCCGTTCGATTCCGGTTCGGGCATGCGCCCGCCGCGCATGTTGACCTGCACCGAAGGCATGATCAGGTTCGGCAGCGACAGCGTGGCGTCGCGCGCGGTCCGCATCGCGGCGAAGGCATCCTCGCCCACGCCATCATGCACATGGATATTGTCCCGCCGCTCGGCACCGATCGTGGTTTCCCACGCGAAATGGTCGCGACCGGGCGCCTTGTAGTCGTGGCACAGGAACACGCGCGTCGCGTCCGGCAGCGCCATCAGGCGACGGATCGAGCGGAAGAGCTGACGCGCTTCCCCGCCGGGAAAATCGGCCCGCGCCGTTCCGTAATCCGGCATGAACAGCGTATCCCCGATAAAGGCGGCATCGCCGATGACGAACGCCATGTCGGCGGGCGTATGGCCGGGTACGTGCAGGGCGATCGCCTCAATCCCGCCGATCGCGAACCGGTCGCCGTCATGGAACAGCCGGTCGAACTGCGAGCCGTCACGCGCGAACTCGGTGCCGGCATTGAAGATCTTGCCGAAGACCGACTGCACCCGCACGATCTCGGCCCCGATGGCCAGCTTGCCGCCCAGTTGCGCCTGCAACCAGGGGGCCGCCGACAGATGGTCGGCATGGGCATGGGTTTCGAGCTGCCATTGCACCTCCAACCCCTCGGCCCGCACATAATCGACGACCTTCTGCGCCGTGGTATGGCTGGTCCGGCCCGATGCCGCCTCGTAATCCAGCACGCTGTCGATGACGGCGGCCTGGCGGGTGGCGGGGTCATGCACCACATGCGTAGCCGTAAAGGTCGCCTCATCGAAAAACGAGCGGACCACGGGGGCAGGAGCCTGTCCCCGCTCGACCTTCTCAACCTGGGCGATGGCGGTTTCCAGTGCGGAATCGGACATGACGGCCTCCCATTTGTTAAGTAAAATTCTTAACTAATGTATATCAATTTATTTAATAATGAAACATCCTTGCGTCAAGGCTGGCGGGCGATTTATGAAAGGAATCATGACCGACTCCGATTCGACGATCTGCGCCGCCGCGCCCGCATCCCTGCCGAAAATCGGCGACGAGGCCCCGGATTTCATCGCGCGGACCACGCATGGACGCCTGCGCCTGAGCGACCTGCGAGGGCACTGGGTGCTGCTGTTTTCCCACCCGGCGGATTTCACACCTGTCTGCACCAGCGAATTTCTGGCCTTCGCGACGGCCTTCGACCAGTTCCAGGCCCTGGACTGCGCCCTGGTCGGCCTGTCGGTGGACAGCCTGCCCGCCCACCTGGCGTGGATCGAGGCCATCCGTGCCCAGTTCAGGGTCACGATCCCCTTCCCCGTCATCGAAGACCCGTCGATGGCGATCGCACGCGCCTACGGCATGCTCGACCTGACGGCGGAAAGCAGCGCCACGGTCCGGACCGTGCACGTCATCGACCCCGACGGCATCATTCGCGCCATCACATGGTACCCAATGTCTGTCGGCCGTTCGGTGGCGGAAATGCTGCGCCTGGTCGCCGCATTGCAGAAAGTCTCGACGGAAGACGTGCTGACGCCCGAAGGCTGGCAACCGGGCCACGATACGGTCCTGCCGGCCGTCCAGACCCAGCAGGACGCAGCGGAAGCAGGCCTGGCGTGGTTCATGCGCACCCGGCCGGACGCCCGCGCGTGACCATTCTGACGGCGGACGGCGCCCGAGAACTGGCCGAACGACTGAAACTGTTCGCCCAGCCGCAACGGCTGCTGATCCTGGCCCAACTGCTCGACGGCCCCCGCGCCGTCAGCGCACTGGAAAGCAGCACGGGGATCGGCCAGCCGGTCCTCAGCCAGCAGCTCGGCATCCTGCGCCGCGCCGGCATCCTGCGCACCGAACGCGAATCCCGCGCCATATTCTACAGCTTCGCCGACACCGAAGAAGAGAAATGGGTGCGCCTCCTGCTGGGCATGCGGCCAACGCAATCCAGCACAGACACCCATAGCCACCCCGGCATCACCCACACGCCCCGCATCGCGCGCGAGGAAGCCGGGGCCGTCTTTGCCCGCGTCGGCGCGACAACCAGCCGGGAATAACCCCAGGCATCCCAACGGGGCCACATAACGGCCCCAGGGACGACCTCGAAAAATACTGACGACAGAACGCACGTTCGCGCCGCCCACCAGGTGCGACGCGAACGCCAGCGGCCGTCCGCGCGCCCACTCCACCCAATTCCATCCGTCACCACGCAGGCCGCAGCTCCGCATGGGACGCGATCACGGTCCCTTGACCGCATATAATTTCATAATTATATTAAATTACACTTTCATAACTCATGAAAGTATTACCAATCCTGCCGTGCGGCAGGTGAAAGTGCGCAACCCATGCGGACGGCGGACAGAGGGCTGAGCGGCCTGGCATCGCGCGCCGGCCTTTGGCTGGGCGTGGCGGTGGTCCTGAATGGCGCGGCGGCGGCCATGCTCGTGCTGCAACTGGTCGTCCTGGCACGCATCGTCGACAACCTGACCTTCCACGCCCACCCGTTCGGCCAGGAAGCCGGCCGCGCGGGCTGGCTGGCGGCCCTGCTGGCCGGCCGCGCGATCCTGGGCTGGCTGGCGGACATGGCCGCCGTCACGGCGGGCATGAAAGTCACGGCCGCCCTGCGTGCCGACGTACTGGCCCACCTGCTGCGGGTCGGCTCCCCACGCATGGCCGGCCTGGGCACCGGCGAGACCGTCACAACCCTGACCGACGGGATCGACGCCCTGGAGCCCTATGTCGCCCACTACTTGCCGCGCGCCGCGATGATGGTCGTCATGCCGTTGATGATCCTGGGCTGCGTGGCTGGCCTGGACGGCTGGAGCTTCGCAATCCTGGCCTGCACCGGGCCGCTGATCCCGCTGTTCATGGCGCTGGTCGGCTATCGCGCGCAGGCGATCATGGACCGGCAATGGACCCAGCTTCTGCTGCTGGGGAACGGGTTTCTCGACTTCCTTCAGGGCATGACCACCCTGCGGCTGTTCGGCCACGCGCACCAGGCCGCAAGCACCGTCGGGCGCATGGCCGACGATTATCGCCGGACCACCCTGTCGGTCATGCGGGTGGCGTTCCTGACCTCGGCGGCGCTGGAGTTTTTCGCCAGCCTGTCGATCGCCCTGGTCGCGGTGGTGTTCGGCGCACGCCTGCTGTCCGGCCAAGCCGATTTTCGCACCGCCTTTCTGGTCCTGCTGCTGGCCCCGGAATATTTCATGCCGCTCCGCGCCTTTTCCGCCAGCTATCACGCGCGCCAGAACGCGACCGTCGCAATGCGTCGCATCGCCGCCCTGCTGGCCCTGCCTCAGGCGCCAATGGCGGCCACGAACACATCCCCCCCGCCATCCGGGCCGGTCGCCGGCATCGCCTGCATCAATCTCTCGGCCACCTACGGCACCGACGACGCGCCGGTCCTGGCCCATGCCTCCTGCCAGTTCCCCCGCAACGCGCTGACGGTGGTGGTCGGCGAAAGCGGAGCCGGCAAGACGACCCTGCTGCGCCTCCTGCTGGGCCTTCTGGCCCCGTCGGCGGGCGATATCGTCGCGCAGGGTGAAGCGGGGCAGCCGCTCGCAGGCCCCTGGCGCGACCGGATCGGCTGGGTGCCGCAATGCCCCTGCCTGCCGTCCGGCACCATTGCCGACATCCTGCGCCTGGGCGCTCCGGACGCCGATCTGGCCCAATTGCGCGCGGCGGCGACACAGGCCGACGCACTGGCATTCATCGAGGCGCTGCCCCAGGGGTTCGATACGCCCATCGGCGAACGCGGCGCCCGCCTGTCGGGCGGGCAGGCGCGCCGCCTGGCCCTGACGCGGGCCCTGATCCGCAATCCGGCCATCCTGATCCTGGACGAACCGACATCCGACCTGGACCCGGACAGCGAAAGACGGGTCGCGGATGCCATCCGGCGCGCCGTGCCGGGGCGGATCGTCATCGTCACGACGCACCGGCAGACGATCATCGGGCAGGCCGATCACCTGCTCTCGGTCGCAGACGGCACGATCCGCCCCCTGTCCGCCAGCGAAAGGGCGGCAGCATGAGCCAGATCTCCCCCCTGTTCGCGCCGACACGGCCAATCCGCCGGCGGATGGCGGCCGGGCTGGCCCTGGCCTGCCTGGCGGCTCTGGCGAATATCGGCCTGCTGGCCCTGTCCGGCTGGCTGCTGGCGGCGGCGGCCACCGCCGGGCTGGTGGGGCTGGTGGCGGCCCACGCCTTCAACATGGCCCTGCCGGCGGCGGGCGTCCGGTTCCTGGCCACGCTCCGCATCCTGGCCCGTTACGGCGAACGGGTCGTGACCCATGACGCAACGCTGGGCCTGGTCGGCCAGATCCGCGCCCGGAGCTTCGACCGGCTGGTCCGGCAACCGCCCGCGCACCTGTCGCGCCAGCGCAGCGGCGAACAGCTTTTCCGCTTCGTCTCGGACACCGAGCGCGCGGGCCATGCCTATCTGGATGCCGGCGTACCCTTCGTCACGGCGGCAATCTGCGGACTGGCCTCCGTCGGCCTCGTCGGCGCCTTCGTCCCCTCGGCCGGCCTCGTGCTGGCAACCGGCCTGCTGACCTGCGGCGTGCTCCTGCCGCTGGCGGCCGGATGGCTGTCGGATCGCGCGACCGCCCGCATCGCCACCCAGCAGGACGCGATGCACGGCGACCTGGTGGACATCCTGCAAGGCGCGGACGAGATCGCCTTCCTGGGCGCGGAGGATGCGATGCGCCGCCGCCTCGACACCCGACAGGCGGCGATCCGCCACGCCCGCCTGCATCTGGCGGCGATCGAGGGCGGCGCGCGGGCCCTGACCGGCGCAATGGCCATGCTGACCGCGCTGGGCGTGCTGGCCTGCGCATCCACGGCCCTGCATGCCGGCCTCCTGTCCGCCGCCTGCCTGCCGATGCTCGGTCTGGGGGCATTGGCGGCATTCGAAAGCGTGGCCCCGCTGCCGGCGGCGCGCCAGATGGCCCACCATGCCAGGCTGGCCGCCCGGCGCATGCGCGCGGCCTGCACCCTGCCGCCTCCGTCAAGCGGCGGGTCGCTGCTCCCGGTCGCCCCGCTGGACCTCGACATGCGCGCGGTCGGCATGCGCTACGCTCCGGACGAGGACTGGGTCCTGCGCCACGCCGACCTCACCATCCGCCAGGGCGAGCGCGTGGCCCTGGTCGGGCCGTCCGGCGCGGGCAAGAGCACGCTCGCCCGCCTGCTGTTCGGCTTCCACGCCTACCAGGAAGGCACGATCCGCTTCGGCGGCGTGGAAGCACGCGCGCTGGACCCGGACGCGCTGCCCGGCCTGGTCGGCATCATGGCGCAGGACGCCCACCTGTTCCAGGGCAGCATCCGCCGTAACCTGGCCATGGCCTGCCCCACGGCGAATGAAGCCGCGATGTGGTCGGCGCTCGAAACCACCCAACTGGCCGCCTTCGTACGCCAGGCGCCGGCCGGCCTGGACACGCTGATCGGCGAGGCCGGGCTGCGCCTGTCCGGCGGCCAGGGCCGGCGGCTGGCGCTGGCCTGCGTCCTGCTGCGCCGTCCCCGTTGGCTGATCCTCGACGAGCCGACCGAGGGGCTGGACGCGGCGACCGAACGAGCGGTGATGGCCGCCCTCATGGCCTCCCTGCCGCCGGATGCGACGCTCCTGTGCATCACGCATCGCACGGCCATCCTGCCCTTTCTGGACCGGGCGATCGCCATGACCGATCGCGGTTTCCATGACGTCGCGACACATCGCAGGAGGCCGCAATGACATGACGGCGGCCGCGTGTCCCAGGACACGACAATGACCCCCGCGCCGAAAACGCGCGGACCAGATTGCAGAAATCAGGAGAATTGAGCGTGGAGCTTATCAATCCGGATGTCGTCGACCTGTCGCGATTCCAGTTCGCGCTGACGGCACTTTACCATTTCATGTTCGTGCCGCTCACATTGGGGCTGACCTTCATGCTGGCGGCGATGGAGACGGTGTACGTCGTCACCGGCCGGCAGATCTACAAGGACATGGCCCAGTTCTGGGGCAAGCTGTTCGGCATCAATTTCGCCATCGGCGTCGCGACCGGCATCACGATGGAATTCGAATTCGGCACCAACTGGTCGATGTATTCCCGCTTTTTCGGCGACATGTTCGGTACGCCACTGGCCATCGAGGGCCTGATGGCGTTCTTCATGGAATCCACCTTCGTCGGGCTGATGTTCTTCGGCTGGGACCGCCTCAGCCGCCCCGCCCACCTGGCCATCACCTATCTGGTCGCGCTGGGCTCCAACCTGTCGGCGCTGTGGATTCTGGTGGCCAACGCCAGCATGAACATGCCGGAAGGCGCGCATTTCGACCCGGACACCATGCGGATGCAGTTCGACAGCGTGGTGAAGGTCATCTTCAACCCCGACGCACAGGCCAAGTTCGTCCACACGTCGGTCGCGGGCTACGTCTCGGCGGCGATGTTCGTCATGGGCATCAGCGCGTTCTATATCCTGCGTGGCCAGCACAAGGCTTTCGCCGCACGCTCCTTTCGCATGGCGGCCCTGTTCGGCATCATCTCCACCGTCGCCGTCATCACGCTGGGCGACGTGCTGGGCAGGCTGGACTACGAACACCAGCCCACCAAGATCGCCGCGATCGAGGGGCTGTGGCACACCAGCAAGCCGCCATTCGAACCGTGGCTGGCCTTCGCCCTGCCCGATGACGCCAGACAGGAAAACCATCTGGAAATCGGCGTCCCCTTCGTGCTGACGCCGCTGGTCGCCCACAGTTTCGACACGCCGATCACCGGCATGACCGAACTGGAGGAACAGGCCGGCCCGCGCATCGCATCGGGTATCCAGGCCCTGTCGGCGCTGCGCCGCTACGGCCAGGGGCACGACCCGGCGGACCTGGCGCAGTTCAGGGCGCATGAGGCCGACATGGGCTTCGGCTTCCTGGCCATGCGCCACGCCCCCGGACAGGACGTCACCGCCATTTCCGCCGCCGAGATGGACAGCGTGGTGCGACAGACCGAGCCCGACATCCTGCCGAACGTGTTCGTCACCTTCTGGTCGTTCCGGATCATGGTGTTCCTGTCACTGTGGTTCTTCGCCGTCTTCGCCCTTTCCGCCTATGTCAGCCTCACGAACCGGCTGGAACGCAACCGCCTGCTGCTGAAGCTGTGCATGTGGTCCATCCCGCTGCCCATCCTGGCCACCGAGTTCGGCTGGATCACCGCCGAAGCCGGCCGCCAGCCCTGGACGGTGTTCAACCGCCTGCCCACCTTCCTGTCCGCCTCCAGCCACGGCGTCGGCTACATGATCTTCTCGCTGGCCGGCTTCGCGCTGCTCTACTCCACCTTCATCGCCGCCGAACTGTTCCTGATGTTCAAATATGCCCGCCTCGGCCCCGATCACGGCGCGCATGGCGCGCAAGGGCCGCACCTGACGGTCGCACACGATCGGAAGGATGCGTTTTCCATCGCCTCCTCCCTGTCTTCGTAAGGGAATTTCGTAAAATGGACTCGTACGCAATTCTGAAACTGGTCTGGGCCGCCATCCTCGGCATCCTGTTCATCGGGCTGGGCACGATGGTCGGCATGGACATGGGCGTGGGCACGCTGCTGCGCTTCGTCGGCCGCAACGACGGCGAACGCCGCACGGCGCTGAACATCGTCGGCCCGCACTGGGACGGCAACCAGGTGTGGTTCATCCTGGGCGGCGGTGCGATCTTCGCCGCCTTCCCCACGCTGTACGCCACCTCGTTCTCGGTCTTCTACGTCGTCATGATCCTGCTGCTGTTCAGCATGATCCTGCGGCCTGTGGCGTTCGAATACCGCTCCAAGGCCGACAGCCGGCACTGGCGCGCCAGTTGGGACGTCGCGTTCCTGGTCTCCGGCACGCTGCCGATGTTCATCTACGGTGCTGCCTTCGGCAATGTGCTGGAGGGCGTGGGCTATCATTTCGGCTGGACCGGCCAGTATTACCAGGATGAATCGTTCCTGTCCTACCTGGTCAATCCGTTCGCGATCCTGTGCGGCCTGATGTCGGTCGCCCTCAGCGTCTACCAGGGCGGCGTCATGCTGATGCTGCGCTCCGAGGAACCGATCCACGGTCGCGCGCGGCGCTATGCGATGCGCGGCGGCATCGCCGCTGCAATCCTGTTCGCAACCGGCGGCGTGTGGATCAGCCGCCTGAACGGCTTCCGCCTGACCGATGCCGATCCCGGCATGCCCGCCAATCCGATCCAGGGCCAGCATGTCACTGTCAGCGCCGGCGGATGGCTGGAAAACTTCCAGGCCCACCCGGCATTGTGGTTGATCCCGCTTCTGGGCGTCGCCTGTATGCTATTCGGCACGCTGATGGTGCGCGCCGACCGTCCGGTCCTTGCCTGGTGGACCGGTGTGGGGTCGTGGATCGGCACGATCGGCACCGTCGGCACCGCGATGTTTCCCTTCCTCATGCCCTCCGCCACCACGCCGGACCAGAGCCTGACGATCTGGAACAGCACCGCCAGCGCCTACGGCCTGGCCTGCATGCTGGTGGTGGCCGCGATCTTCGTGCCGATCATCCTGTCCTACACATCGTGGTGCTACTACGTCATGCGCGGCAAGGTCCGCACAGCCGACGTCATCCACGATACCCACAGCTACTAAGGACCCTGTCATGAACATCATGCGCCTGGCCGGGCTGGCCGTCGCCCTGGTCGTCTCGCTTCTGTTCGCCGTCTTCGTCGGCGACCAGGGGCCATGGTATTTCGCCTGGGTAGTCGGCACGGTGATGATCATCCTCATCGCCGGCGCCGGCGCCATCCTGCTCGATGCGCAGGACGAACAGGCTTCGGAACGGGAGATCTGATCATGTTGGGCGATCTGGAACGCATCATCTTCTTTATTCCCGCGCTCTATCTTGCGCTTTACCTGCTGGCCGTCGCCTGCGCGCGCCGCCTGCTGCCGTGAGCACAGGCAGGAGGAGACGCGCATGAACTGGGCGCATGACATCCAGGCGGCTTGCGGAGGCATGCTGATCGGCCTCTCGGCGGCGCTCTTCCTGCTGCTCGACGGGCGGGTCGCCGGCATCAGCGGCATCCTCGGAGGCCTTCTCGGACCCCGGAACCGCGCGACCGCCGGCAACGCCGCTTTCATCGCGGGGCTCCTCCTGGCCGGGCCGCTCTATCGAGTTTTTACTGGAAGATGGCCGGCTGTCCATATCGCCGCGTCCTGGCCCGTGCTCGTGTTGGCTGGGCTGCTGGTCGGTTTCGGTACGCGGCTGGGATCGGGCTGCACCAGCGGGCACGGTGTCTGTGGACTGGCTCGCCTGTCCAGGCGTTCGGCGGCGGCCGTCGCCACCTTCATGATCACGGCGTTTATCACCGTGTTCGTCACCCGGCACCTGATAGGGGGTGGATCGTGAGCATCATCGTTGCCCTAGGCTGTGGGCTGTTGTTTGGCCTTGGCCTCGCCCTGTCCGGTATGGTCGATCCTACGCGCGTGCTGGGATTCCTCGACCTCGCCGGAGCGTGGGACTCAAGCCTGATCTTCGTATTGGGCGGCGCGGTCTCTGTCTCTTTTCTGGGTTATCGTCTGTCGCGCAGGATGAGTCGGCCCGTCTGCACCGAACATTTCGACCTGCCCACCCGAACCGCGATTGATCGCCGCCTCATCGGTGGGGCGGTATTGTTCGGGATCGGCTGGGGGTTGGCGGGGTTATGTCCTGGACCGGCGATCGTGTCACTGGGGCTCGCGCAAGGTGGCGGCGTGGTGTTCGCCGTTGCAATGATGGCCGGTATGTTGGCCGAATCACTGTCCTGAGGGGATGTCGCGACGTTTTCGAACATATGGCCTCCGGCCGTGCTGCATCGTGTCGCTCATGCATCAGGCGGGGTTGCGCAGTCGAGCCAGAACCGATGCGAGATCGTTGATCCCCCAATGTTCCGCATACCGCCCCTGTTCCACGCGAACGATGTCGATAACGTTGATGGTGACGGGCTTGCCGGTCGCGGAAACACCCATGAAGGGTCCAATATGGGCGCCATTGATGGTCTTGCGCGTCGTGACCTTGTCCCCTTCGGCGATCTGGTCGTGTATGTCCACGGTCAGGTTTCCCAATGCCGGACGAAGAATATTCTCGAAGGTATTCCACATGCTCTCCGGACCATCAGGTGCGCCGGGCGGGGCCGAGCGATTGACGAAATCTCGTCTCATAAGCGCGTCGAAAGCATCCCTGTTTCCCGCCACGATCACCTGCATGTTGAAGTCGAGTACGACCTGTTTGTTCTTTTCAATCAAAAAATCGTCCCGCATTTTCAGTTCCTTCATCGTGAAATTTTTTGGTATTGGAGCCGCATTGGCCGGTTTCTCCATCAATTACTCGACCGCGATACCGTAATTGACATCGGACCACAGCATGTCGGTGTGCCGGCGGCCCCCCATCGTGTCCGGCCGCGACGCACCTGAAGAAAGAGTGCAGGGCAGAACAATTCGCACAATGAGGCCACATGGGTTCGCATCGAGCAGCGCCATGTGCCCCTGATGTCGGCGAACGATTTCAGCGACGATCGGCAAGCCGAGACCAAGATGCCCGTCGAAATCGGCGCGATCCGGAACCTTTCGCGTGTGTCCCAGCAGTGCCGCCCGCCGTTGCCGTGAAGGCATCCCAGGACCATCATCGCTGACTTCCAGGACGACTTCGCAATCTTCTTCGCGCAGAGTGACAGACACGTTACTCGCATGCCGACATCCGTTTTCGATCAGATTTCCGAGTGCCCGCGTCATGGCCAATGGTTGGCAGCGCAGGAGGATCGGGTATTCAGCCAGGTTCCGCACCGAGCGGTCCACGGCGACGAAGTCGGCGCTCACCTCCTGCGCGAGGGCCGCAAGGTCGACGACTTGCCATTCTTCCGTCTCGTCATAGCCTCGGAACAGCGACATGGCGTTGTCCAACATGCGTTTCATCAGGCCTATGTCCCGTTTCATTCCCTCCCTTCGCGTATATTCGTCACCCATTTCCGCCCGCAATGCGAGGCGAGTCAGGGGCGTGCGAAGATCATGCGCGACACCCATGAGGGCACAGATCCGTGCCTCACTCGATCGGGCAAGACGCTCCTGAAGCGCATTGAATGCGCGGATGACGCCCCGGACCTCGGATGGCCCCGTCTCATCGATCGGTGCGGGTCGACCCTGAGCTTCGTACTGCGATACGGCGTCCGCCAACAGTCCCAGCGGGCGGCGGATAGACCGTGCCGACCATAGCAGCAGTACAGCAGTGCCGGCGGCAATCGTTCCGATCCAGAGCATGATGGGCAGCGTCGCCAGCATCATGCCCGGTCCGCTGACACGGGCGTAATTGCGGACGAGAAAAGTCGCCCTCGGGACGTCGAAGCTGACATGGGTAAATCCCGGGCGCCAGACGTCACTTGCGCAATTCATGACGAGGGGTGCTGGCGTGGCAGGCATCTCCAGTGCATAGAGCGCGCGCCGCAGGGTCCGTGTCGCGAAAACGTCCGTTTCTGGCCGACAAGGCGTGTCGGTGTTCAGGACGACGATCAGGTCGGGCGTGGAGAGCGACGACGCGATAGCGGACTGGTCCGGTGCCGGAACCGCCTTGATCGCACGGAGCGTGGTGGCGATGCCGATGGCGTCGGGCCCCACGGACCGGGCGGCGGCATTGGTTCCTCAGTGCGCAGCGTCAGGAACGCTGCCGCCGCCATTGCCAGCATGACGACCGAGCTTCCGCCGAGCAGAAGCGCCATTTGCCCGCGCAGAGATCCTGGTCGGGGGAATCTCATGCGGGGACACTCCAGCCCATGGCCCGGTAACAGGCGAGAACTTCACGCGTGATGGCACCCGTCGCGTTGTGCAGATCGGCGTCCGTTCCCTGCCGGCGGCCGAGCAGCAGGTTGAGGCCACCCCCGATCGCCATGTGGATCGGGACGGCCGTTCCGAGCGTCACCGCCGCGGGCACGATCAGTCCGGGCTTGCGGCCGCTGTCGGCGTTGATGTCGAAGGCGGTTGCCGGCGCGCGATCGACGCGACGCGGATCGTCAAGCCGGATATGGGCGGCGAGCGTCGATCGTCCCGCACCGAAACCGATCATCGTGCGTTCCATGGCGTTACCCGGATCGACGCGCGCGAGCGTTACACGTAAGATCGGGTATGCCGGGTCCGAGATACCGGGCATCTGCAATGCGGCGGGAATTCCCGCCTTCCGTAAGGCCGGGATCAGGCTGGATGCCAGGGTGGCGTCTGTCTGCGAGATCGTGGCGTCCGGTCCCGTCACTGCGACGAATACCACATCCGGCGGGGAAAGGGCGGCGAACGGAACCACGGCGCCGGGCTGGCGGTGGCTGACCGTGGCACTTGCACAGCCACCGAGGACCAGCAACGTCAGCATGCTGGCGACTTTGGCGAATGTCGTGCCACGGATCACTGAAGTGGGATGAGCGTGTGTCATGCCATTGTTACGGTCTGTAAGGCTTGCTCCCCCGGTTCCAGCGTAAAAAATGCGTGGTTGGAGAATTTTGGTCCGCTGGCGGGGGATGGTCGATCATCCGCCGTATCATCGCGAACAGCGGACACGGCGGAATGGCATGACAGGATGGCGCTTCAGCAGGGTGATCGGCGTGCAGCTTGCCGAATGCGCGGCTCCAAGCCACACAGGGGCGGGATATCGGTCGATGGCGGATGAGCGTCGGCGCTATGGCGAGGCGTCCGATGACGATCTTCTGCGCTGGTCGGGAATGGGGGATCGTGACGCGTTCGATCAGATCGTGCTCAGGCATGGTCCGTATGCGCTGCGCACGGCCTGTCGCCTGACTCGCAATGTCGAAGCGGCAGAGGATCTGGTGCAGGACGCCTTCGTGCGGGCATGGAGTCACGCGCGCGATTTCGACGGTTCGCGCGCTCGGTTTACCACCTGGCTCTACCGGGTCATCGTCAATCTCAGCATAGATCTTGCCCGCCGGAAGCAGCCAGAACCGCTGCCGGAAGGATTCGATATGACCGATGACGGACCGTCCGCTGAAAGTCGGCTGGATGCGATACAGGAACACCAGGCGCTCGTCACAGCGCTTCAGGCGGTACCGCCGAGGCAACGGGCGGCGATGGCGCTGGTGTATGACGAAGGTCTGTCCGGCGCGGAAGCGGCACGCCGCATGGGGCTTTCGGCCAAGGCGGTGGAACGGCTGCTCGCGCGGGGACGCGCACTCCTGCGGGAGACGCTGGGGAGGGATGGACGCACGGAAGGGGGGCAAAGCTCATGATGACGCAGAAAAGATTCCGCACTCTGGCGGAGTGCTACGGCGCGGATCTCTCCCGCTGGTCTGCGGCCGATCGTGGACTGGCGGAAACGCTTCTCGCACAGTCTCCGGAGGCCCGTGCCGTCTTGCGGGAACAGCAGGAGGTGGATGCCGTCATTGCCCGTGCGTTCGATGCTCAGGACGCGGAGCTGCATGCCCGGAGCGCTCATGAAGACACGCATGCCGCCCTGACACGCCTGCGCGCCGGGGTAGCCGGACGGATCGCTGAGCAAAGTGGAAAAATGAGCCCATCGCGTGGATGGCGGCGTTTTATTTTCCATCGGCCCCTCGCGCAGCCAGCCTGGGCGATGACAGCAGACGGCCTTGTCATCGTCCGTCGCGCGGGATTGGTACTCGGCTGCGCCTTTGCCGTGACAGGTGGTCTGTGGCTGGGATGGGTGCAGTCGTCCGGCGGGGCGGGCGACCTGTTCAATTCGCTTCTTGTGATTCCAGTAAGTGGTGGCGGATCATGATTTTTTACGACGCGAACGGCGAGCCTCGCCGATGGCTGCTGGTCGGTTCGCTTCTGCTGAATCTCTTTCTTGTTGCCGTCGTCGGCGGTCAATATCTGCGCCATCGTGAGGGTAATGCGCCTGTTCTCATGCGCGTTCTGCAGCATGTGACGTCTCGGCTCGATGCCAAGGACGCGGAGGCTTTCCGCACGGTATTGCGCCAGGAAGCGCCACGCTATGCCCAGGCACAGGAAAACCTCGCGCGGGCCCGCGCGGAAATCGACCGTCAATTGCTGGCGCCGCAATTCGACCCGGTGGCGACACGCGCCGCCATGCAACAATGGCGGGCCGCGTGGAATGTCTTCGTCGGCACGTTCAGCGACGCTCTGGTCGAGGCCATGGGCCGTCTGTCTCCAGCGGGGCGTCGTGCGCTGGTCAATGCCGCGCCACACCAGCGGCCGGATATCTGATCCTTTTTTTGACGAAGCAGGACACTGCTGAAACGCCTGATCCGGGGGACGCCGATCCGTCGTCCGTAGAACGCATGGTCGCCAGCGCGACCATGGTTTCTACCTCAACCCTGGTGGGTCAGGCTTCATGTTTCAAAGACAATTCTCCACGCGTAAGCCACTCTTCTCCTACGGGCGGACCGTGATCCCCCTGCTTGGCGCTCTCACGCTTGCGGCATGCACGTCGCCCGCTCCGGTCGCACCGAGTTTCGCGGTCATGCCTCGTCCCGACGAAAACTTCGCGACGTTCCAGAAGAATGACGCCCAATGCCGTCTCTACGCACAGACGCAGACGGGCGAGACGCCGTCGCAGGGTGCTGCATCGAGCGGCCTGAAAAGCGCCGTTCTCGGCACTGGCGTCGGCGCCGCTTCGGGCGCTTTGCTCGGAAGCGTGACCGGCAACGCCGGGAACGGCGCAGCGATCGGTGCGGGAAGCGGCCTCCTGGTCGGTTCGGTCATCGGGGCGGGTCGCGCGCGGCAGACCAGCCAGACGCTCCAGCATCGTTATGACGGCGCGTATGCCCAATGCATGGTCGGCCATGGCGAGCAATTGCCCCCACCACCGATGGCCTATGGACCGCCGCCCATTATCGCCTATCCGCCACCAGCCGTGATCTACCCGGTGCCTGTCGGTCCTTAAAAAATTATGCCGACCCCGTCGTATTCCGGTCCTCCGTCCGTAACAGCATTGGACAATCGAACGGAGGTCAGCATGTTCGACGCTTTCAAAGAGTTCGCGATCAGGATCGGAGCTTTTGCTCTTCTGTCACCTCTCATCCTGGGCATGGTCGGACCGGCTCTGAGTGACATGGCGTTCGCGCAGGACGGTTCCGGCGACCGACGCATGGCGAGCTTCCAGGCAGCTGATGCGAATCACGACGGGCGCATCTCGCAAGATGAATTCGAGGCGTTTGCCAAGGCCCGGATGGCGTCGTCCGGCGGCATGCGCGCCGCCATGTTCAGCCGGCTCGCGCCCGAGGACCAGAAGGCACGGCTCGACGAAAAATTCGCCCAGATGGATACCAGCGGCAAAGGATATCTGACGCCCGACGACTGGCATCCGCAGTCCTGAAGAAAAACAAAGCGACCTTGAATATTGGAGGAAAAGAATGTCAAAAATCTCTCATGCGCTTGGTGGCGCCATTAGCATCGCGGCTTCTATCGCTTTCGCCGCTCCGGCCGGAGCCGGAACGGCGACCTACTGGGGGCCGCATGGCGGCGTGGCTGCGGTGCATACGCCCGGCCCATATGTTCACCCGGTGCCCGGTCCCTGCTGCTACGCCCCCTGGCGCGGGGCGGGGGCTGTTGCGGCCGGCGTCGCGGCGGGTGCCGCGATCGGTGCGGCAGCGCATCCTTATCCCTATCCTTACGGTTATCCTTATCCGGTCTATGTCGCACCGCGCCCGGTCGTCTATCCGCCTGCGGTCATCGTAGCGCCAGCTCCTGCCTATGTGTATCCGGCGCGCCCGATGCCATGACGCCGTTCTTTTTGAAGGACTGCTCCACGGCGGTCGCAGGAAAATTCCCAGTGATCGGAGCGGTTCTGCTCCTCACGTCCTGTGCCGGCGCTCATGTCCAGAATCCCGTGACCATGACCGATAGACAACCTGTCGCCCCGGTTGCCGTGACCGTGACGACCAGCATGTCCCGGACGACGGAGAATGCACCGCGCCTGGATCGCAACACGCAGGCTTTGGCCGCTGGCCTGGCGAAAAGCCTGGAGAAGGCACATATCGTCGCTTACCCTGCCGACCCATCGGAGGCGACGCCTCATGCGAACGGTAGTGAACTTGCGCTCGTGGTCGATATCGGTACACTCCAGGCTGGCAGTGTCTGGACGCGTGAACTGGTCGGCTTCGGGACCGGCAAAAGCCGCCTGCAATCCCATATTATATTATATGATGAACGTGGAACACAATTGACGGATCTTCTGGACTTTACCGTCAAGGCCGATAGCGGTTCCATGCCTGGGGTCATCGTCAGCGCCTGGAACCCGATCGGGTTTGGCATCCACAGCGCGCGTGCCATCACAAAGGAGGCGTTGAGCGACGGCCATGAAGACGCGGACAGGACCGCAAAAGCTATCGTCAAGAAAATGGTGGAGTACTATCGAGCGAACGGATGGTTGCCGCCTGAAAATGTGGGAAGCGAATAATTCCGTTGTCCCAGTCCTTTTCCAAGCCACTCAAATCGCGATTTCGAGCGTGTGTCGGTATCGGCCAGACCGTGCCCCCGCAACCATCTTTAACGAAATCTCCGATAGAACAGTCGCCTGGGTCTCAGCCCGTGCGGCTTTTTTTGTGCCCAAAGCCTGGGAAACGTGGAGAAGAGCCGCGAGACGGCCTTCCAGCTCAATCATGTGCCGCTTGTGGTCCGTGTCCCACAATACGATCACGCGGTCGATCAGACCGCGCAGGGATTCGGCGGATTCAAGAACCATCTCGGGGCAGCTCAGGCTCTCCGTCAGAGCAATCACCTCGGCCAGATAAAAATCTGCCAGATCAAAACTTTATACCGTCGTTTCATTCGCTACTGCATGTTCTCAGAAGTTGTAATGAAGCTCGCAGCCAATCCAGCGGGGTGACTGGATATACTGGATACGATTGTTGTCACTTCCGGTAAACGAATAGGTATTGCCTTTTCTATTCTGCAGGTTGTCGACATATACAGCAGCATTCCATTTTCCCGTTTGAGGGCCGAATTCCATGCGCAGACCCAGAGAACTGATCTTGCTGGTCTTGGCATTATTATCGCCCAATGCTGCCCACATGTTGTCTTTCCATGTGTAGCTGGCCTGTAGTGTGACCCGATAACGATCCACATTAATATTGTAGCGTGTGACCGCGCTCCACGAGAAGCGAGGGGAAAAGGGGAGTGACGAATTACGTGTTACCGGTGGGTCAAGAGACAGTCCATTGATGTAGTTGACCGGACTTTTGGCTCGTGCATCAAGATAGGCAAAAGAGCCTCGGAGATCGAGGTTGGGTACAAGGTTGTGTAATGTTGTGGAAAGTTCACCACCGCGTGTGCGGGCACGAGGAATGGTGCCAAGCGTCAGGGAGTTTGCAGTTGGTGTAATCGGCGCAAAAAACAGTGTCTGGCGATTATGATATTCGTAATCAAATAGGGAGCCTTCCACCATAAGTTTGTTATGGAAGAGGGAGGATTTGATACCGATTTCATAAGCGATCAGATTTTCCGGCTTGACGTAATCAAGGGCGCCGGCCGCTAGAACAGGGGCCGCAAAATATGAGCCTGCCTTGTATCCGTTTGAAATTGTGCCGTAGGCGTAAGTATCTGGTGCAATCTTGTAGCGTAGCCCCACGCGACCGGTGAAGCGATGATACTCATGGCGCGCATTCACACCGGTTAGGGCGTCGCCGACCTGCGCATAGTAAGGGGCGAAAAGTCTTGGGCTGTCGGAAGCGATGGCCGAATATCGGGAACCACCGTTAAAGCCACGCTCATCATAAGAGAAACGACCCGAGGCGATGAAATCCAGTTTTTTGGTTATGTTGGTTACTGTATTGACGTAAACGCCTGTGGACAGGTTCTGCTGCGAAAAATGATTGTTCAGATTGATCGCGCTGCTGGATTGCAGACGCAGGCTGGTATAGTCGCCGTCAATCTTGTCGTAAGATTCGAAAACACCAACGGTAAGATGGAAGATCTTTGCCAGTTTCATACGCAAATGCATGTCGTGGGACTGTACAATGGCTGTATCATTCCATCTGTAATCGGAAATGTGCAGGGCTGAGCCATCATAATTATCGGTATCATCGCGACGATAGAAATCGATCGCTGTCGTGGATGAGAATGTTCCGAAATTGAACTCTTTCGTATAATTGACAGAAAGACCGCCACCGTTCTCGTTTCTCTGTCCGGATGTGTTGCCTGCACTTACGGCGTTGGCCGCCGGATGCAGGCCTGTATCGCCTTTGGATACCGGTCCCAGATCCTGCGGAGAAGTAGAGGTGCCTTTGTCACGTGTGTAATGCAGGTTGAGCAGCACGGACGATGTGTCATCCACTTCAAATTTTGTCAGATTGCGAATGGCCAGAAGATCCTGCGCACCATAGCGCTTGCCTGTATTGATATCTTTCTGCCAGCCATCACCATTTACGTAATTGAAAGCCAGTCGATTGGATATTTTGCTGGTGATGGGAGTGTTGATGGCGAAACGGCCGCGATTGGTATTATAGCTGCTGTAACCCCATTCCGCATAACCGCCGAACTTGTCAGAGGGTTTTACTGACTGGATATTGATGCTGCCACCAGTGGTGCTGCGACCCATGTCAAAGCCCTGTGGACCTTTTTCCGTGGCGACACTGTCGATATCAAGCATCTGCCCCGTATAGAACACGGGGAAGGGAGCGAATACACCATCCAGATAAATGCCGATTCCACCCATGTTGGTGCCGACATAGTCATCAAGACCGACACCGCGAATGGAAAAAATCGGAGCCGAACCAGAAACGGCGTTAGTTGCCGTCACGCCTGGCGTAAATGCTGCGATATCCTTTGGGCTTTCAAGGTGAAGAGAGCGAAGCTCCTTGCCACTGATCACATTGACTGTGCCTGGAGTAGAAAGATGACGCTGCGCCCGTGAACGGGTGACCCTTATCTGTTCAGCCTCGCCCTTATGCGCGATCGCTTTCGGATGATGCTGCGTGGAGAGAGTGCGTGTGCGTCCTGCGGCAACATGTTTTGCATCGACCGGTTGAGAACCGGTAACAGTTGTTGCTGTTGCAGCCAAAGACGATGTCGATGCCAGAAGCAGGCAGGGGAGGGTCGGCAGCACAATATATGCTGGAACTGTAGCCAGAAGACGGGAGGAATGACGTAAAAAATATGATTTCATGAGAGTGTTCCTATTTCATTCCTGCTTGGACCGATTTCTGGGTTGAATGGAGCTCGGTTGAGTGGCTGTGGATTAGTGAGGGTGTATGTGTCTTTTGCGTTTCAGATGATCAGGTCACCATTTTTGTTGAGGGAATTGTTCGGATTTGTTGTTCCTGTATTCATTTTGGATTCTATTTTATTGTTCTGTATTTTGTAGTTTTTATGTTTTTTATAAAAATACATCATGCCTTTTGCGTGGAATCGGCATCTTCCATAGATATCCGGGCTATGTAGAAACACCTTTAAATTGTTCTGATTTTGTAAAGATTTTGAAGTTGTATTTTGGTTTCACCTATAGCGTTCGAAAAGATGTTCATGCTTTTCTCATTGCGTTTGTTGTATCAGATCTATGAAGCCTTTTTAGATTTTTTAATTCGATATCGGAATGTATTTTTTCTTGATAGCAAGCGTAAGGCTAGCTTACGGTCGATATACGTAACTGTGTTTTTCTTCACTGGATTGCTTCCGCGGTTTTGCATCCGTTATGTGAAGCCGATGCGCCATGGAAGGATAGAAATTGGGTGGTGTTAGATTAAGAATATTCTTGTTTTTCAAAAAAGTGTTGATGTTCCCATCAGTGTGGCGAAGTCCTGTCAGGCTCCAGCTTTGAGGCGTGAATCGGCTCGCTTGTTGTCAGGCTGACTGCACAGGCCATCATGCAGTCAGCCTGAATCACTTCTTGATGGTCAGGATGCGACCGCCATTTTGGAACGCTGAAGCATGCCGAACAGATCGCGCGGATCATCAGGATCCGCCACCATGTCCAGCTTCTCAAACAATCCGGTCTCTTCCAGCTTGTCGCGAACGTAGCGGAGCGCCGAGAAATCCTCGATTGCAAAACCGACTGAATCGAACAGGGTGATCTGGCTTTTCCCTGTCCGTCCTGCTGTTTTTCCTGCGATGACCTCCCAGAGTTCGGTCACGGGATGATCTTCCGGAAGTTGCTGGATCTCGCCTTCGATACGGGTCTGTGACGGATATTCGACAAAAATGGAGGACCGCAACAGGATGTCCCGATGGAGTTCGGTCTTGCCGGGGCAGTCGCCTCCGACAGCGTTGATATGAACGCCCGCGCCGACCATATTGTCGGTCAGTATCGTGGCGCACTGCTTGTCTGCGGTGACGGTCGTGATGATGTCCGCATCTTCTACAGCCACTTCGATTGTGTCGCAGATGGTGATGTCAAAACCCATGCCTGCCAGATTACGAGCGCATTTTTCCGAAGCGGTACGATCAATATCATAAAGACGCAGAGCGCGGATGCCGACCAGTTCACGGAACGCGATGGCCTGGAATTCCGACTGCGCGCCGTTTCCGATAATGGCCATTGTGCGTGAATTGGCTGGGGCCAGATGCCGGGCCGCCATGGCGGACGTTGCGGCCGTGCGCAGGGCTGTCAGGATGGTCATTTCCGAGAGAAGAGTGGGATAACCGGAGCTGACATCAGCAAGCATACCGAAAGCTGTTACGGTCTGCAGTCCTTCCTTCATGTTCTTCGGATGGCCGTTCACATATTTGAAGCCATAAAGGCTGCTGTCACTTGTCGGCATCAGTTCAATGACGCCTTCAGCGGAATGCGCTGCAATACGCGGGGTTTTGTCGAATTCCGGCCACCGTTTGAAGTCGGCCTCAAGGTAGTCGGCCAGTTCCCGCAGGAATGTGTCGATGCCGATGCGATGCACAAGCGCCATCATGTTCTCAACCGAGACGAACGGCACGAAGGCGAGGTGTGAGGGTGCAGGAGCAGAGGACGACATATCAATAAGTCCTTGTCTTGTGTTCGAGAACGCGTCGGCCCAGCAGGCTTGCTGCGAGATCGGTCATGAGACGTGCCGTCTTGGCCCGTACGTCGAGGAACGGGTTGAGTTCCGCCAGATCCAGAGAGGTGACGAGGCCGCTGTCATGGAGGATTTCCATGATGAGGTGCGCCTCCCGGAATGTTGCGCCTCCGGCGACGGTCGTGCCGACGGCAGGTGCGATTTCGGGATCGAGAAAGTCCACGTCGAGACTGACATGCAAACGACCGTTGGCGTGTCTGACACGATCAAGAAAACTGTTCAGCGGTGCGACGATGCCCTGTTCATCAATGGTGCGCATGTCAAAGACGGTCATACCGATGGCTGCGACATGGCGTTTTTCCGCCTGATCGACCGAGCGGATACCCATCATGCAGACATTGCGCGGATCGACGGTAGCGGCGGGAACCGGGAAACCCTCGAAGCCGGGCTGTCCCGTAAAGTAGGCGACAGGCGTGCCGTGCAGATTGCCGCTTGTGGTCGTGTGGAGGGTATGCAGATCGGTGTGAGCGTCCAGCCACAGCACGAATTGCGGCTGGCCCAGTTCCTGCGCCCTGCACGCCACGCCGGGGATCGTGCCCGCAGACATGGAATGGTCGCCACCGAGGAAAATCGGCAGATCACATGTGCTGGCCATCTCGTAGGCCCGGCGGGTCACGCTTTCAGTCCACGCTATGATCGCATCCAGATTGCGCACGGCGGGATTGGGGTGACTGACGGCGGGAGGCTGCGCGGGTACTGCATCACCCACATCGGTCACTTCCCATCCAAGATTTTGCAAAATTTCCGGCAGGCCCGCGATGCGAAAGGCCGTAGGGCCCATGATGCATCCTCGTTCGGATGTTCCGCTCTGTGTCGGGATGCCCAGAATCTGGCATGTTTTCATATCATTTCCTTTTCCTGTTCATGGTCACTGACCGCTAAATGCGGACAAGCCGGGCCTGTCCGTCTCTCTCTCGATTCAGTATGTCAGGTCTTGCGCATGAAATGGCTGACAAACTGGTCAAATCGTTCGTCCATGCCGCCCTGAAACAGGGCCTGTGGCGTTCCCTGCGCTCGCACTGTGCCCTGCTCCAGAAAAACGATCCGGCTTGAGACATCCCGTGCAAAAGCCATTTCATGTGTCACAATCAGCATTGTTCGGCCTTCTGCGGCCAGATCCTGCATGACTTTCAGGACTTCTCCCACCAGCTGCGGGTCCAGTGCTGAGGTCGGTTCGTCGAACAGCAGCACACGCGGTTGCATGACGAGGGCTCGCGCAATGGCGATGCGCTGCTGCTGTCCACCGGAAAGCTGGCTGGGGTAATAGTCAGCACGGTTCAGCATGCCGACGCGGTCGAGGGCTTTCTGCGCCTCATCCCTGACTTCCTGCCGGTTTCGCCCCTGAACGTGGATCGGCGCTTCCATCACGTTCTGCAAAACCGTCTTGTGGCTCCACAGACAGAAGTTCTGAAACACCATGCCAACCTGCGACCGCAACCGGTTGACCTGCTTCTGATCGGCAATACGCAGTTCGTTCCCCTGCTGACGAAATCTGATGTTTTCATCCAGAACAGTCAGAGAGCCGCTGGTGGGGATCTCCAGAAGATTGAGGCATCTCAGGAAAGTCGACTTGCCGGAACCGGATGCGCCCAGAATGGAAATGACTTCACCCTCGTGCGCATCGAGATCAATGCCGCGCAGCACTTCCAGCGCGCCATAGCGCTTGGTCAACTGTCGCGTCGTGATGACCGGTGCAGTCGTGGTAGCGCTGGCCGGTATGATGTGTGGCTGGGTCGTTTCCATGAAAACTCCGAATAAGATCGTTTGCGTGGGTCAGACCCGGTTGCGGGGAAGAAGCCAGCGTTCCAGCATGTGGACGCAGCCGACAATCACGAAGGTCAGTGAAAGATAGATCATGCCGGCAATGGTAAAGATCTCCTCGGATCGGTAGGTTTTCGAAACCAGTCTGTAGGCAATGCCGGTCACATCCATCAAAGTGATGACGCTGGCGAGGGAGGTGGCCTTGAGCAGCAGAATCGCTTCATTGCCGTAATTCGCGAGCCCATAGCGCAGGGCCTGCGGCCAGATGATCCGGCGACGCAGCAGGAAACCGGACATGCCCATGGCCTGTGCGGCCTCGATCTCGTTCCGGGGAACCGCTGCGATGGCGCCACGAATGATCTCGGCCCCATAGGCGGAAGTGTTCAGGGACAGCGCGAGAATGGCGCACCAGTAGGCCTGTGCCAGAAATGGCCACAGGAAAGAGGAGCGCAGATATTCGATCTGTCCGAAGCCGTAATATATAATGAAGATCTGGACCAGCAGGGGTGTTCCCTGAAACAGCCCGACATAGAGACGCGCCAGCCAGCGCAAAGGAGCAAGCCGATTGTGCGCTAGCGCGGCGACACTCGCGGCAAGGACAAATCCTGCACACAGCGCGATGCCGGTCAGCTGGAGGGTAAGGGGAACGCCGGTCAGAAGTTCCCCTGCTGTGCGAGCAAGGAATGGCCAGTCCATTTCTATCGCTCCCAGCATCGGCCAAGACGTTTTTCAACGGACCTGATTCCGAAACCCGTGAGTTGCCCCATGAGCAGATACAGCAACGCGGCGGTGCCATAGAAAAGAAGCGGCTGTCGGGTCGCGCCGGAAGCGATGGTTGATTGCCGCAGGAGTTCCACGAGACCGATAATGGACAGCAGCGCGGTCTCCTTCAGGACGGATTGCCAGATGTTCCCGAGTGCGGGCAAAGCGAAACGGAGCGTCTGGGGAGCGATGACGCGCCACAGAAGAACAGGTCGGCTCATGCCGCAGGCTTTACCGGCTTCGATCTGGCCTCGATCAAGACGCAGATACGCGCTGCGATAGGCTTCGGTCTGATAGGCACCCGAGACCAGGCCGATGGCGATAACCCCGATGACGAAGGATGGCAGCGAGAAGAACCCCGGAAAACCTGCCAGATGCATGAGGTGGATCAGTGCCAGCGAGCCGCCGAAATAGAAGAGATAGACAACCAGTATTTCAGGTATTCCCCGCAATACGGTTGTGTAGAAAGTGCCGATCCAGCGCAGGATGGGTGTGGATGACAGTTTCAATGCGGCTCCGGCAGTACCCAGCAGACCTCCGATCGCAAAGCTGCACAAAGCGGCGATCAGAGTCAGGCCAGCCGCGATGACCAGCAGTTTGCCCCAGCCATCCGGCCCGAAACCGACAAGGGTAAGGGACGAAGTATTCATGCGGCCACTCTGGAGGCAAAGCGTCCGCAGTCAAAGGGAGCCAGCGTGGCTTCAAGGGTGCCGCTGACAAGGGATTTGGCGACAGCCTCACCAACAGCTGGAGAAAGCTGGAATCCATGTCCGCAGAAGCCGAAAACATGCCAGAGATCTGGCGTGCCCTGACCGGGACCGATGACGGGAATACCGTCAGGCGTTGCGCCTTCCAGCCCGGTCCAAGTCCGCAGGACCGGCACATGCGCCAGCGCCGGAAAGGCTTCGAGTGTCGCGGCTGCACTCTGCGGCATGCGGTCCATGACCGTGAACGATGTATCCTGATCGGGACAGGGCTTTCCCAGAATGCCGCCACCGATAACCAGCGATCCGACAGCGCTCTGCTTGAAGGAGAGCGGCCTGTCGATGCCGATGACGACGGGCGTGAGAAACGGTTGTGTCCGTGCCGTGACCATCATCGACGGCGCGACGGTCTTGAGCGGCAGCGTCTGTCCGGCCATCGCCGCCACCCGCGCACCCCATGCGCCACCACAGTTGATGAGAACGCCGCCTTCATGCTGGCCAAACGATGTTTCCGCCCGCCATCCTCCACCCCGGACGCGCTCCAGTCCCAACACGCGGCAATTCTCCACGATCCGCGCACCCGCCGCGACGGCAGCTTCCCGAAATGCGCGTGTGGCGGCGGCCGGATTGGCGTGACCATCCCGTCGGGAGATGAGACCGCCAAGGGCGTTCTCCGAGACGCCGGGAAGCAGGGTACGTACGTCTTCGCGTGAAAGAAGCTCTTCTTCTCCAAGCCCGCGCTTTTTCATGTCTTCAGCACGGCCAACGGCCCATGACATTTCGGCCTCATCAAGCGCAAGGCCGATCTGGCTGACCCCGAGGCGAACCTCACAGGCATCAGCAGCTTTTTCTCCGACCAGTCGGTCGAGATGCACCCAGTGTTCCATGGCGCGCTGCGAGAGAGGGTATTCCCGCCAGTCGCGCATCAGCATTCTCAACCCGCCCGCGTTGACGCTGGAAGCGTGTCGGCCCGCGACATTTTTATCGAGCAGCGTGACGTTCCATCCGGCTCTCGCCAGAAACAGCGCGATCGAGCAGCCCTGAAGCCCGGCACCGATGATAAGGGCGGTTTCACTCTGCCGGGACATCGCTCGTCGCCTCCACATCATGTTCAGGCTTGTCTTCCAGTGTGAGCAGCTCGGTCGCGCTGGGGTCCAGACCGGTCAGACCGGCGAGTGCCCCTAGTGGGAGGGGGCGTATCGGAGGTCGTCCCCTGAAAACCGGTGGCGTGGAGCCGCAGGCACCGCGATCTTCCTCGATCAGGCGTGCTGCGGTGATCATGCAGTTGCGTCCCTGACAGGGCCCCATGCCGCACCGCGTTTCACCGCGCAGGGCGTCCATGTTGCCAAATCCGGCGCGGATTTTCTCGCGTAGAGCGCCGGCGGTCAGTTCCTCGCAACGACAGACGATTGTGTTGTCGTCCGGCAGTTTGGCGGACAGACCCGGTGGGAAAGCTGCATCCAGAAAGGGGCGGACGGACAGGGTTCTGTCAACGGCCTGCTGACTCTTGCTGGAGATGCCATCTCCTTTGCGAAGTTCGGCGAGAATGGCCTGTGCTGTCAGTCGTCCATGCGCAATGGTGGCCTCTGCTCCCCCGATCCTTCTGGCGTCACCCGTGATGCGGACAACGCAGCGCTCCGGCTGAAGGTCAGGCGGCAAGGCGGATGAGGCGAGACCGTCCGATGTTGTGCGCGGACGCCAGCTGGCGTTGGTCTGATCCCATTGCAAAGCCAGACCGGCTCCATTGGGAATATCGATAGCGGGCACGATGCCGTCATGCACGACCAGCAGATCGCAGGGCTGACGCACTCTCCGCCCTTTGACCGTAAAGCTGACAGCCTCGACTTTCCGTTCACCCTCTGCGGCGAGGTCAGACACACCGGACGTCATGCGCACGCCTGAGCGTTTCAGCTGTGCCAGCCATCCCAGTCCCTTGACCACTGGAAGAAGGCCATTCCTGCGTAGATAACGCATAGCCCGCAGACCATCGGAAAAACGGTCGGTGCGTGCAATGAGAGTTGGTTTCACGCCCAGCTTGTGAAGCTGTGTCGCCAGCAACAGCAGCAAAGGGCCTGTTCCTGCCAGAACGACATTGCCAGTCGGCTTGAGATTGCCCGCTTTCAGGAGTGTCTGGACGCTCCCCGCCGTCATGACGCCGGGAAGTGTCCAGCCGGGAAAAGGCACGGGTCGTTCCATTGCGCCGTGGGCCAGAATGACAGTGGTGGCACGGAGGTAGCCTGCGTCCATCCCACGCAGCCATCCCACGGTTCCATCCGGTCGAACCTCCCACACGGTTGTCAGGGGGCGATAGTCGATGCGTGAGCTGGCGCGGAACCGTCGGATCAGGTCCGCTCCGGCGCGGTAGGCAGGACCAAGTGCAGCAAGCAGCGCCTGTCTGTCAGAGCTCTGTTGAGAAATGTTGTCTTCCAGATTGCGGAAGATCTGACCGCCCGGTGTCGGCTGCATGTCCAGAACGATGACCGAGCGGTTTGCTTCGGCCAGTTCGATGGCGGCTGTCATGCCTGCCGGGCCGCATCCCACAATGATGATGTCAGCATCCATTGGCACGGAGGGGCGCATGTCGGTTGCCTGCGTCATTGTGCGGAGTGTTCCAGAGCGATGGCGGCACCATTCTGACGACGGACCCGCATGCGGTCGCGGACGATTGTCAGGCAGGCCTGCTGATTGCCGATGCCGTCAATTTCCACCAGACAGTCGAAGCACTGACCGATCATGCAATAAGGCAGACGGGGCGCGCCGGACACGGGCGTCAGTCGGTTGAATGGGACACCAGCGCGCAGCAGACAGGCGGCAACGCTTTCCCCTTTGCTGGCGGAGATCGGTTGGTCATCCAGATAAACCGTTATGCTGTGCGTGAGTGGTGCGATGGGAGAAAACATCTTAACTCTGCAATCGGAATGAGGAAGCGTGACCGGACGGTGTCCGTGAGAAAATCTATCGGAATATTCAGAATTTTTCAGTCATGGATCGAAATATCCGTGCCAAACCATTTTTCAGACAGGGCCTGGTTCGTGCCGTCCCTGTTGACGGAAGCAAGTGCGGCATTGAAAGCGTTGCGGAGGGCGTCATCGTCGGGACGGAACGCCATGTTGGTTGTGTCTGACCCGAGAACGCCGCCGGAAAATGTCGGACCCGTCATCACGAGGGAGCCCTTGGGAGCCGCTTCCATAAGGGTTTTGAAAGTTGTGACGTTGGCAATTGCGATGTTTATGCGTCCGGCCGCGAGTTCGAGACCAAGTTGCTCGAAAGAAGGATATTCCCGGACTGTCAGCCCCTGAAGATAGGCTTCGGCAAAGACGGCGGCTGTTGACCCGGTCTGAACGCCGATCACCTTGCCAGCAAAGGCGGCTTTCAGGGCGTCCAGCGCCGATCGTGCTGTCTGTGGTTCCTGCGTGAGATCGAAAGAACTTTCCCCGTATGGCAGATGCGCCAATGGATCGGTGGCTGTTGTCAGAAAGCCATTGGGTGCGCGTGTATAGGGAATGGAAAAAGAGACGACCTTGCTGCGCTCTTCCGTGACGCCCATTGAAGCGATGATGGCGTCGTACTGCCCGACGCGCAGTCCGGGGATCAGGCCGTTCCAGTCCTGCGTCACAACCCGGCACGTTACCTTCATGCGCAGGCAGAGAATGTTCACAAGATCCATTTCATAACCGGCATATGAACCATCCGGTTTTGCAAAAGCCCAGGGAGGATAGGTGCCTTCCGTGGCGATGGTGAGTGTGCGCGAATACTCTTCAGCCCGACTGGAACCCGACCATGTCAGGAACATTCCTGCTATCGCAAGACAGGTCGCACGAAGAGGCATTCATGATTTCCTGTTGATGAGTATGACAAAAAACTACGTAACTTCATTAGATTTTTAAATGCGATATCGGAACATATTTTTTCTTGGCAGAAAGCATAAGCTCAGCTTAAGCTTGATGAATGCAGCCATCCCGTATTCCGTCCCTGAACTGGCTACGCGTTTTCGATGCGGCGGCGCGGCATCAGAGTTTTGCCTCGGCGGGGCGTGAGTTGAACATGTCGGCGGCTGCGGTCAGCCAGCAGATCCTTGCCCTTGAGACCTATCTTAGAAAGCCGCTGTTTGTCAGAAGTCCCAACAGGGTCCGATTGACCGTGGAGGGGAACGAGTTTCTGCCGACTGTGCAGGTGTCCTTGCGAGCCATTGAGTCGAAGACGGCTTCCCTTTTTCCCAGAAAAAATGAAGAGCGGATTTCTCTCGTTGCCAGTCAGTTGATGGCCATGAGCTGGTTGCCACGTCGTCTGGTCGCTTTCGAGCAGGCACATCCGTCGGTTCGCATTGATCTGATCATAGAGGACATACAGCGTCACGCCGAACCGGATCTCGCGATCCGGTTTGATCATGGTATGTCCACGCTCTCACATCCGGGCTGGCTGATGGGTATAACGCATGTTGTTGTTGGCAAGGCGTCGGATATTGAGGCTATAACAGATGCCAGTGACATAACGGATTTCAGATTGCTGGATGTGCGGTCTCATGCGGTCGGGTGGAATACGTTGCTGACGCGATATGCGGGTATGGCTGATGATCCTGCTCTGACAGTTGAATCCGTTGATACAACGCCTCTTGCGCTCATGATGATCAAGGAAAGTCACGCATTGGCGCTGGTGCCCTGGCCTGCGTCCGAAAATCTGGTGCAGGCGCTTGGGCTGGAAATCTGTAAAACCATTCCGGCCATTCCGGGACTGGGCAATTATTATATAGAGCAGTTTACGGGGCATGGCGCCCGGCCGATCATACACACGCTGTGTGAAGAGCTTCGCAAGGCGGCACGGGATACAGACTGTTGAGTGTCTGGGAATGATAGACTGTAAGTTCGACGATCCACGCGATCTGTTCGGTATACTTCAGCGTTCCAAAATGGCGATATCGCATGGCACCGCCATGCCACAGATCGCTGAACACCTCTCTCGGATCATGACGCCACTGTTCCGTTTCTTCTATTCATCAACACCAAGATGTTTCAGAAGCGCTGAACGCAAGTGCACAAAAGCGGGATCGTAATGGCGTCGTGGGCGAGGGAGCGAAATGGATACTTCAGCCCGGATATGTCCTTTTTCAAGCACGACCGCCCGATCCGCCAGCAGAAGCGCTTCGTCCACATCATGTGTTACCAGTAGCACCGCGCTTTTGTGACGTTGCCAGAGGGCTGACACCAGATTCTGCATGTGCAGACGTGTCAGCGCGTCCAGTGCGGCAAACGGCTCATCCAGCATCAGGAATTTCGGTTCCCGAATGAGTGCACGTGCAAGTGCGGCACGTTGAGCTTCTCCTCCGGACAAGGTCAGTGGCCACGCGTCCGTGCGATGTCCAAGTCCCACTTCCTCCAGAACCTGGCGTGCGTCAGAACGTGTCGCGCCAGCTTTTCCGAGCATTACGTTCTGCCAGACTTTTTTCCATGGCAGGAGGCGGCTTTCCTGAAACACCACCGCAGATTCCTGCGGGCAGGAAATCTGTCCTTCCCTGACAGGGTCAAGTCCTGAGAGCGCGCGCAGTAATGTCGATTTTCCCGAACCGCTCCGGCCAAGCAGGGCGACAAACTCGCCTTGGGCAATATCCAGATTCAGTTTATCCAGCACGGGAGAACCATTTCCGAAGCGACGGCTCAGACCGCGCACACTGACTGCCGGCTGGAGATCAGTAGCCACTGTAGCCAGAGAAGAGATGTAGTTCATCCGATGTTCCCCGGCCGCTGGGCATGAGCAGGACGCCAGACCAGCGCCCGATGTTCCAGTATCCGCACGCACTGGTCAGAGATCAGTCCGAGAAGCCCGTAGATGGCAAGACCTACGAAGATGATGTCGGTGCGCAGAAAGTCCTGTGCATCCATCATCATGTGTCCGATACCACTGTCAGCGTTGACCTGCTCAGCCACGACAAGCATCAGCCATGAAATGCCGACTGCAAAACGGACGCCGACCAGCAGATCGGGCAGAGCGCCCGGAAGGATCACATCGCGGATCGTCTGGCTACGCGACAGGCGCAGGGTGCGTGTCATCTCCAGCAGCTTGGGGTCGATCGAACGGATGCCCTTGTGAAGGTTGAGATAGATTGGAAACGTGGAACCAAGAGCCACCAGAAGGATCTTTGGCGTTTCTCCGATGCCGAACCAGAGAATGAAAAGGGGAACAAGCGCCAGCACGGGCAGCGTGCGAAAAATCTGGAGCGGAGCGTCAACAATGTTTTCGCCAAGCCGGGACAGGCCGGAAATCAGGGCGAGACTGATTCCCGCCACAAGGGCGAGAGAGAGGCCAGCAGCGGCACGAAGAAGGGAGACACCCATATTGGTCGAGAGAGTGCCGTCCTGAACAAGGCTCCAGCCGGTGCCCAATATCTGGATCGGAGACGCGACCAGTCTGGTGGAAAGCAGGCCGGTGGAGCAGGCAGCCTGCCAGCACAGGATCATCAGCAGGGGAGAGAGATAACGGGCGACATTCCGGTAAGGCACTCTTCCAAGCCAGTTTCTTCGGGGAGAAGACAACGTGGTGACAGAAGGGATGGCAAACCGGGTTAGGGAAGGGGTGGTGCTGTGCTGGATTGCGCCTGACATGGTCTGGTGACTCCACGCTCTCGTTATTTCAGTGAGCACACTCTTCCATATTTACACCTTCATATAAGGTGAAATATTTTCATATCATTCATTTGTGTGATTTAATTGAATTGTGCGACATTAAGTGGTGGTTTTTGGGAATGAAGCAGATAGCACCAAGCCGTCCGTTCAGGGCGCTCCACCTTTACATCGTGATCTCCATGCTGACGCTGATTATCGGCACATTTCCTGTCACCTCGGCCTGGGCGGATGACGAACTGGTAGTGGCGGACCAGAAGGGGCAGCAGAAAGCCCTGATGCAGGCGTCAGGCGTGGACAAGGACGTGCCCTATCATATCCGCTGGGTGGAATTTGAAGCGGCGGCACCGCTCCTTCAGGCTCTTGGAGCCGGAGCCGTGGATACGGGAATCGCTGGCGACGGCCCCTTCATCTTCGCGTGGGGAGCGGGGTTACCCATTCGGGCAACGTGGCTGATTCCTCCCCGTGGCGGCGGCAAGGCGACCGCAGTGGTCGCGCCGGAGGGTTCTTCCATCACCAGTGCGGCCCAGTTGTCGGGCAAGAGAATTGCCACTGGCCGAGGGTCCATAGGTCATCTGCTGCTGCTGCGTCTGCTCGCTACGGGGGCTATTCCCGCTCCGGCGCCAAAAATCGTTTTCCTTCTTCCTGCCCAGGCCAAAGCGGCGCTCGATACCCAACGTGTGGATGCATGGTCCACATGGGAGCCCTATGTTTCCCTTGCTGTTGTCGCCGGGCATGGACATGTCGTGGCCGATGCCGCTGACCTGATGCCGAACAACAGTTTCTTTGTGGCCAGCACGGAGGCTCTGACAAACAAGCGCGCCCATCTGGTGGATTTTTATCGGCGTATGACGGCTGCTTATGAGTGGGGTACCCGGCATCAGGCAGAGTATGCCCACATACTGGCCCGACAGACCGGAATTCCTGACGATGTGGCCGTTTCTGTTGCTGAAAAACTTATTGCCACCCCCGCGCCAGTGACATCTGATACCATCAGAGCTGAGGCATCTGTTGTCGCTACCTATCGGTCCGCCGGTTTTGTTACGCGATCGGATGCTTTTGATGAAGCCTTTGAGCAGAATCTGACATCACCCTGATGAAAGCGGATATTTTTGATCATGGACGGATCACGGATTATCGAACCCACTCTTACTGAAGTCGAAGTGCCGGACGAACTGGTCAGACGCTTTGCCGAGCGGGCCGCCGATCATGATCGGCGTGGTGAAATCGGATTCGATAATCTGGATGATTTGCGCAAGGCAGGACTGCTTGCTCTGGCAGTGCCCCGCAGCCATGGGGGAAGTGGAATCAGCCTGCGTCAGATCGCGCGCATCGTTGCCCGTGTGGCGGAAGGCGATCCGTCCACAGCCCTGATTCTTGCGATGCAGTATCTTCAGACTTTGGAAGTTGCCGTGTCCCGCACATGGTCCGAGGATGTGCGGAAGGAAGTGTTTGATTCCATCGTCCATTCGGGAGCGCTGCTCAACGGTCTGCGCGTCGAGCCGGAACTCGGCACACCGGCCCGCGGCGGCATTCCGGCGACACGCGTGCGACGAGAAGGAGATCGCTGGCTGCTTTCCGGTCGCAAAATCTTCTCGACGGGTTCCTCGGCACTGCATTGGGGCATTGTCTGGGGCGCAACGGAAGAAGAAACGCCCCGTATCGGGCAGATTCTGGTGCTACTCGACTCCCCCGGTGTTCGGATTGAGAAAAGCTGGCATCAGTTGGGGATGAGAGCGACGGGAAGTGACACCATCATCTTTGAAGATGTGGAGGTACCAGAACGCTATCTCATCAATTTCAATGAGAGTGGCAGCAAACCTGAACCATCGATTCTCGCGACGGCGCATACGGCTGTCGTGGCGGCGCTTTATGATGCGGTGGCCCGTTCGGCGCGGAACTGGCTGATTGATTTTCTGAACGCGCGTGTGCCCACGGCGCTGGGGCGTCCTCTTTCAACACTCCCGCGCTTTCACACCGTGCTGGGTGAGATCGATGGACTTCTTCTCACAAACAAGGCCTTGCTGGACAGTGTGTTTTCAAAAATAGAGGATGAAACCATTATGCAGGTGGAAGCGGGGCAGATCAAGCGTCTTGTGACCGAAAACGCCATTGCGGCGGTGGCGCGGGCTGTGGAAGTGACAGGGAACCCCGGCCTCAGTCAGAACAATCCTCTGGAACGCCATTATCGGAATGTCCTGTGTGGACGCATTCATACACCACAGGCGGATGCTGTTCTTGAAGCAGCCGGACGGACCGCTTTTGAAGCCGTTAAGGGATAGACCCGGCATGGACGCACCAATGGAGTGACTTCCCTCAGCAGGAGACCAGTCATGCAGATTGCCTCGTCATTCGGTTCCGAAAAGTTTTTACCGCATCCGGGTTCATGGCTGGATGATGAGATGGATGCTGGACTGAAAACTCTCATGCTGCGTCTGATGACGTTTGATGTGCTGATCGTACCTGGTCTGGATGGATCAGGAGAACATCACTGGCAGTCATTGTGGAAACATTTTCTGCTCCACCAAGGGATTTCCGTGCGTTCTGTCGAGCAGCATGACTGGAGCAGCCCTGATCTGGAAACATGGAAAAAGACACTGGTCTCTTCAGTCCAGCATTGTTCGCGATCAGTGCTTGTTGTTGCGCATAGTCTGGGTGCGTTGCTGACAGTTCATTGCGCAGATCTGGAGATTGCCGGTGCGTTACTGGTAGCGCCCGCAGACGCGGAGGAAACACGGGCTCCGGCAAGAGGGCGGATAAAGGGTTTTGCGCCTTTGCCACAGGGAACTCTGCGTTTTCCATCTGTGCTGGTGACAAGCGATAATGATGAGTGGCTATCTCCGGCCCGTGCCCGGTTTATGGCGCATTGCTGGGGCGCAGACCTGTTTCCCGCTGGCAGGGTTGGTCATATCGGGAATCAGGAAAATCTGGGGATATGGCGAGAGGGATTTCGTGCTCTGGAGAAACTTCTTGACCGGATCGACAATGAACGGGTGGTGGCGGAAGAATCCCAGATCTGAGTCAGAAGCGGCGATCTTTTATTGATCGCCGCCTTGCTGATCAGGATGCCGTTGTGGGGGGAATGAAATGGCCTTCAGACGCCAGAGCATCGAGTGTGATGCGGGTCGAAGGCTTTTCCCGTTCCTGCAAATTTTCCGGAAGCTGGGTTGCAGGGCCGCGATGTCCGATGATGATGGCCGCATGCACGACATGATCTTCGGGGAGTTCCAGACCGGCGTGAGCCAATTCCTTGTCGAATCCGCTGACCGGGTGGGTGTGCCATCCGTTCTGATTGGCTTGCAGCTGGATCAGGACGCTGGCTGCTCCTGCATCGAAAGCGTGCGACGGGGCCTCAATAGGTTCGCCTGTGCGGGCGCTGTCGGTGACGGTGCGTGAGGCGATATAGACGATTGCGGAAGCGTTTTCCGCCCATGCACGGTTGAATGGGATCAGCCAGGAGAGGAATCGCTCCCAACCCGGCGTGTTGCGTCGTGCGTAAATGAAACGCCACGGCTGGGCGTTGTAGGCCGAAGGCGCCCAGCGACCTGCATCAAGGATAGCGAGCAGATCTTCCTGTGTGATTTCATCAGGTGTGAAGGCACGTGGTGACCAGCGGTTGAGGATAAACGGGGCTACCTTTGAACCGGTTTCTCGTTCCGGAAGTGATGTCATCGTGTGGGAAACTCCGAAAGAATCATAACGGGAAGAAACCCCTTGAGGATCTTCCAGTCTTGTTTCTGGTTGCACTGAGGAAATCAGCAGGCCAGCAGAATGACGGATGACTGTCAGGAGTAAAAATGAATAATCCTGAAGAGTCTTATGCGAAGGCGCGTTTGACGCTCTGACATATCTGTCTGCATGTTTCACAGACTGGCCGTTCATTTCATTTCCCGTTATTTCGCAGATATGGCTGTCCTTTTCTCTCCTCCCATGCCGCACTTGCCGTCGGACGATATCACAGGCCTCGGTGTCCTGTTCCGTCTGAAACAGAACGGATTTGGAGCTTTTCCGGCCCGCTGTTTTTATGAGCCTGTCCTGTCGCTCCGTGCGCTGGGCAGACCTCTGGTGGTTGCAGCCGGACCGGAGGCCATCAAGGCGGTGCTTTCCACGGACGCGGCGTCCTTTCAGCGTCTGCGCATGGGGCGGCGTGTGCTCAGTCCTATTGTGGGGGAGGGCATTCTGGTCAGTGAAGGTGCTGTCTGGCGTCGTCAGAGAAAGGCGATGGCGCCAGCTTTTACACCGAGGACGGTGCCGACACTCGCCAGACACATAGCGGCCTGCGCGGATATGACACTGCCGCGTGTCAGTATGGAAAAGCCGGTCGATGTTTTTTCCCTGACCCAGACACTCGCACTCGATATTGCCGCTGTAACGATGTTTTCAATGACGAGCGAAACCTTCGGTACGCAGTTGCGAACGATGGTGACGTCCTTCATGTCGGGGATTGGTCAGCCGCGTCCGGCAGATTTCCTGTTGCCGCCGTCAGTGCCGACGCTGACGGACTGGCGACGGAAACGCTTCCGCCGACGCTGGGTCGCGCTGATTGAGGCGATTATTGCTGAACGGCCGAAGATTGGCGCGCAGGATGACGCGCGCGACCTTTTCGACCTCCTGATGCAGGCGTTTGGAGAGGAAGGCGGTGTTGCCGGTCAGGCCGTGGTGGATGAAGTCGCCACGATGATTGTGGCGGGGCATGAAACGACGGCAACCGCTCTGTTCTGGGCTGTCTGGTTGTTGGCCAATGCGCCTGAGTGGCAGGACGCCATAGCGGAAGAGGTCCACTCAATCGATCTGTCATCTGATCATGCCGCAGCAGCTTTGCCAAAACTGACTGTCACGACAGCCGTGGTGCGAGAGGCGCTCAGACTTTTTCCACCGGCATTCATGACAGGGCGTGAGGCTGTCAATGACGTTGAGCTTTGCGGACGGTCCACTCCCGGTGGCGCGATGATGCTGCTTCCCTTCTGGATGCTGCATAGAAATCCTGAACTCTGGGAAAATCCTGCGGCGTTCGATCCGGGACGTTTTCTGAACGGGAAGGAGCCGGAGCGGTTTACGTTCCTGCCATTTGGTGCGGGGCCGCATGTCTGCATAGGCGCGCAACTGGCCATGACCGAGGCTGTTCTCGTGCTCGCGCGGCTCGTTCAGCTGTATCGTTTTACAGCTGTGGATGACGAACCTGTTTTGCCGGTTGGGGTTCTTTCCACCCGCCCGTCACGCTCCGTGCCGTTCAGGTTCTTTCCACGCCGGAGCAATGGCTAGGGAGAAATACAGCTTTCAGGGAAGCGATCCATAGTCAAAACTCTTTACGGTGGCATATATTTTACAAAAAAAAGGGGCAGAGTCTGACTCTGCCCCCTTTGGTGCGGCACGGGGCAACACCCCGTATAATGACCCGGCTTTAAGCCAGATCGCGCACTTTTGGCTCGCGTGCCCAATGCCGCTTCACGCCGACCTTCTCGAACTCATCGAGCGGGACAACGCCATCGTCCTTTTCAACGCCCGTACGGTCGAGAATGATCTGCGTGCCCTTGCAGTGAGCAATGGTTTTGCAGTGGGTGTAGGCATCCATGAACCACTGCACAGCCGCAGAATCATGCGACAGTTTCTTGGCCTGATCTGGCATCAGGATGGAGATGACGCCATCAAAAAGCACGGAAGGCGATCCGGCGAGCAGTCCATCGGCTTCAAGCGTGCCGCCCTGGACCGGAATGCCTCCGACTTTGGGAGCGACGAGAACCGCTGTGCCACCTTTTCCTTCGATCAGATCCTTGAACTTTTTGATTTCAGCCAGATCCGATCCTTCCGCGAACAGGATTCCGATCTGACGGCCTTTCAGGGTGTTTTTGGCCTGTTTCTGAATGGAAAGCGCATCAGAAATCTTCAGATCGATCGGTTCCTTGGCGGCCTTCGCCTTCGCCGGCAGCTCTATGGCCAGACCTGTTGCAACCCGCTTGGCGAGGGACTCGTCAACATTGCGCAACTGGGCCACGATCCGTTCCCGTACATGCGGAATCTGAACCTTCGAGAGTTCGAAGACAATGGCCGACGCCGTATGCGCCTGCTCGCTTTCCGTGAGGGAGCGATAATACATGCGTGGCTGGCTGTAATGGTCGGCGAAGGTTTCTGAACGCACGCGAACCTTGCGGGTCGGATCATTGTCCTCGGCGTTTTCTTCGAACGTCTTGAAACCCGTTGTCGGACAGGCGCGTGGACCGCCGGTTTCTCCAGCTTCCGCCAGACTGTTCGGCTCATAATTGGCGCGACCGACCGGAAGGAGGGTCTGCATCATGCCGTCCCGCTGGAAATTGCTGAACGGACATTTAGGCGCGTTGATCGGGATCTGGTGGAAGTTTGTTGTTCCCAGACGGGATTTCTGCGTGTCGAGATAGGAGAACAGACGGCCCTGCAGAAGAGGGTCGTTGGAGAAGTCGATGCCGGGAATGATGTTGGTCGGCATGAAGGCGACCTGCTCGGTCTCCGCGAAGAAATTGTCCACATTCCGGTTGAGCGTCATGCGACCAATGATCTCGACGGGAATATCTTCTTCCGGAATCAGCTTGGTGGCGTCCAGCACATCGTAAGGCTGCTTGGCAGCCCAGGCTTCGTCGAACACCTGTATGCCCAGATCCCATGCCGGGAAATGACCCTGACTGATCGCTTCAAAGAGATCCTGACGATGGAAATCGGGATTGTTTCCAGCGATTTTGACGGCTTCGTCCCATGTGGTCGATTCAATGCCGAGCACCGGTTTCCAGTGAAACTTGACGAATTTTCCTTCACCCTTCTCATTCACAAGACGGAAGGTGTGGACGCCGAACCCTTGGATCATGCGCAGGGAGCGGGGAATGCCGCGATCGGACATGGCCCACATGACCGTGTGCAGTGATTCCGGCATCAGGCTGACGAAATCCCAGAACGTGTCGTGGGCGGAGGCTGCCTGAGGATAGCCACGATCGGCTTCCATCTTCACGCTGTGGACGAGGTCAGGAAATTTTATCGCATCCTGAATGAAGAAGACCGGAATGTTGTTGCCGACCAGATCCCAGTTGCCGCTGTCAGTATAGAACTTCACGGCAAAGCCACGGACATCGCGAGGCGTGTCCACAGAGCCTGCGCCACCCGTCACCGTGGAGATGCGTGTGAAGACCGGGCAGGTTGTACCGACCTTCTGAAAGATTGACGCTTTCGTCAGTTCGGGAATGGCTTTGGTGCATTCGAACACACCGTGCGCGCCCGAGCCTCTGGCGTGCACGATACGTTCAGGAATGCGTTCGTGGTCGAAGTGGAAAATCTTCTCGCGGAGAATGAAATCTTCCAGCAGGGTCGGACCGCGTTTGCCTGCTTTCAGGGAGTTTTCGTTGTCCGAAATCCGGTGACCGAAATTGTCGGTCAGATGGGCGACCCCATCAGAATGGTCGCCGTCATGTGCAATGGTCTGATGAAGCTCGCCACCCGGAGCGACCGTATCTTCTGTTTTGATGTGCCCGGCGCCAGGGGGATGGTCATGCAATCCGTTATCGATGCTTGGGTTAGGACTGGAGTCCTTGGGCATGAATGCCTCCATCAGATCTGGAAAGAAAAGCGGGTCATCTCATCCACTCCCGGAAATGGGTTGCTGGGTGACCGCGTGCATGATTTCCCAACGACTGATGAGGTATAGGGTTCCGTTCCCGGGGATTTCAGATCAACACATTATCGGGAATGTAATGGGCCAGTCGGTATTCACTCCCAAGGCAATGCAATCAAACGGGTCCTGGTGCTCCATTAATTGCCGGGTCAGACTGTCACATCTCTTATGCAGGACCGCGTCATTTTCCAGCACCGTAACGGTATGGTTGCTGGCGACGGCATGTTTCCACAGTCTCAGATAAGACATCATCACGCCGAGAGCTGGTTCCACATAACGGTTCTCGGGGGCATGATGCTGTCCGCCACGAGATCTGTTCGAGAGAGGGACCACTCCTCCACTGCCGGGAAAACTTCGATGTGCTGGATGTGCGGATTGTTGCGAAAAAAGCATCCTTGCGGTTTGTTTGGCGCTCAGGATTGATGACAAATGTCTGCGGTTTCATCATGGGCCGTTCACCGGTTCCGGTCAGGTCGATGTCCAGAAAATACGAGAAAAGAATGTGTTTTCGTTAATATTGGGAGATTAATTATTTCTTTCGTGAATTGAAAAAATAGATGATTATTAAGGTGTATAAATAAATATTTGCGAATATTTTGAATGGATAAGTGTGATATTAAGACCAGACAAATGAGGACAAAAGCCTCTTCTCCGCCCCTTTTCGTTTTGAAAAAATCATTGGAGTATGCCGCCGCACACCCGCTTTTGGCTCGGGTAAGGATTGCTATCCGGATAGCAGAGAGGAGAAACCGTCATGTCTGCCTACAAGACACTCAACCCGACTACGGGCAAGGTCGAGAAGACTTTTGACGAGCATACCGACGCTCAGATGATCGCCAGGCTGGAAAAGGCCCATACGCTCTGGAGAGATGACTGGCGTCACCGTTCCTTCGAAGAGCGCAAAAAGATTGTCAAAGCCGCCGCAGAAGCCCTGCGTCGCGACAAGGAAAAGCACGCGTCCCTGATCGCCACCGAGATGGGCAAGTCCATCGGTGAATCCATCGGTGAGATCGAGTTTTCCGCCGATATTCTCGATTATTATGCCGACAATGCCCAGCAGTTCCTTGCTCCCAGGGATATAAAGACATCCTGTAGCAAGGCGCAGGTCATCAGCCAGTCTCTTGGCGTGATCTATTGTGTCGAGCCGTGGAACTACCCGTATTACCAGCTTGCCCGCGTGGCTGCGCCAAACCTCATGGCGGGCAACACGGTCATGGTGAAGCACGCGCCGACCGTGCCGCAGTGCGCACTGGCGTTCGAGCAGCTCTTCATTGATGCAGGCGCTCCGGAGGGAGCCTACAGCAACCTGTTCATCAGCAACGATCAGTCGGAAAAGCTGATCGAGCGTCCGGAAGTCTGCGGCGTGGCCCTGACGGGCAGCGAACGCGCAGGCAGCGCCGTGGCGTCGCAGGCTGGCAAGGCTCTGAAGAAGAGCACCATGGAGCTTGGCGGCACGGATGCGTTCATCGTGCTGGAAGATGCTGATCTGGACCTGACCATCCAGAACGCCATTTTCGGTCGTTTTGAGAATAACGGGCAGGTCTGCACCGCTGCAAAGCGCATGATCGTTCATGAGAGCGTCGCTGACGAGTTCACCGCGCGTCTGAAATCCGCCATCAGCGAGTTCCGTTATGGTGATCCGCTGGACAAGGACAACACGCATGGTCCGATGAGCAGCGAAAACGCCATGAAGCTCGTGCTGGAGCAGGTCGATATCGCTGTCAAAGGCGGAGCCAAGCTTCTGACGGGTGGCGTGCGTCTCAATCGGGATGGCTTCTTCATCCAGGCCGGTATCCTGACCGACATCACGCAGGACAACCCGATCTTCTACAAGGAGATCTTCGGGCCGATCGCATCGATCTACCGCGTGCGTGACGAGGAAGAGGCCATTGCTCTGGCCAATGACTCGCCGTTTGGGCTGGGTGGTTCGGTCTACACGAAGGACACCGAGCGTGGCTGGCGTGTCGCCGAGCGGATCGAGACAGGCATGGTGTTCATCAATGCGATGGGCGGCGGCGGCCCCGAGATGCCCTTCGGTGGCATCAAGAACTCGGGTTATGGCCGGGAGCTCTCCGAGTTCGGTATCGAGGAGTTCATCAACCGCAAGCTGGTCTGCATTCCATAAGCAGCGCGTGGAATAACGCAGTCGGAATGAGCAGGGGCCGAAAGGCCCCTGTTTTCGTTAGGATCTGTTGGTTCAGTCTACGGGAGAAAGTGACGGCTTCGCCTGCTTTTCCACGTCTTTGACCAGTTCGGGATTGGTGCGGCGCAGCAGGCTGGCGCGCAGCATGATGGCGGTATCCCGAGCCGATGACTGTCGCCAGCGGATGAGAAAGTCTCGATCCGCCTGCAAATCCGGCTCGTGTGTTTCGGGAGAGTCTTTCATAAAACCTGGTTCCGGGGTTCTTCTTGGGTCAGTGATTCGTACCCGGAAGAAACACCAGGCAGTTCATTGTGGGCTCTTCTCTCACGTCCCCATGATTCGAAAGTAAATTATCTGCACTTCGGCCCTGTGTTTCTGTAATACCAGAATCGTGTCCCTTTCAGGGCAGTGGAGTGCAGCTTCGGGGTTATTTCCGGGTGGCGTTCCGTTCAGCAAGACGGGTGCCCAGCGCTTCCAAGGCATCCCGCAGTGGTCCTTCCGGCATATCATCAACGATGACAGGTGGCACATTGGGGGGCGTGCGGCGCACGGAACGACCCGACGCCTGACTGGAGGGCTGGAAATCCTGCGTCATCTTGAGACGCTCAACGATCCGCTGGCCGCACCACATGTTGATCCGGTCAATCAGGGCGGTCTGCATGTGCTGGATTTCCATGGCGACAGGGCCACGGCAGGCAATGGTGAGCGTGCTCGCTGACAGTTTGCGCGGCTCGGTGCGCGTTCCGAGTGACTCTCCCACAATCTGCATCCAGTCGATGAACAGCGTCACGCTTGCAGGCGAGCGTTTGCGGAAGGCTTCCCGTGTCAGGTTGGGGATCATGCTGCCCAGATCGCGCGGCTTGAAGGAGCGACGCGGGGGCTCGGCTGTTGCTGTCTCGCTCTTGCGTGCCGGTCGTGCGGGTTTCATAAACTGGCTCCGTGATTCCCTCAGACTCAGATCTTCTCGCATGGTACGACCATAACCGCAGAACGCTTCCCTGGCGCGCCTTGCCGGGGGAAACGGCTGATCCTTACCATGTCTGGATCAGCGAGATCATGCTGCAGCAGACAACGGTCGCTGCCGTCATTCCCTACTACCACAATTTTCTCAAACGGTTCCCTGATATTGCGGCGCTCGCCCGTGCTCCACTGGACGAAGTGCTACAGGCATGGTCAGGTCTGGGCTACTACTCCCGCGCCCGCAATCTCCATCGCTGCGCGGAGGAGGTGGTTCGTCTGGGGGGATTTCCTCGTGATGTAACCGGTTTGCAGGCCTTGCCGGGCATTGGAGCTTATACGGCGGCGGCCATAGCGGCGATTGCTTTCGGTATTCCGGTCGTTCCTGTCGACGGGAATGTGGAGCGGATTTCAGCCCGTATCTTCGCCGTGCAGGAGCCGATGCCGGGAGCGAGGAAGCTGCTGGCGGCCAAGGCCGTAACGCTCAATGGTGGTCCGGAGGCACATAAGCGGCCATCGGACTTCGCGCAGGCCCTGTTTGATCTTGGCGCCACGCTCTGCGTGCCCCGTTCTCCCGCCTGCGTGCTGTGTCCGTGGCAGAAATCCTGCAAGGCGCGGAAACTTGGCATACAGGCGGAACTGCCGAAAAAATCTCCCAAGGCCGAACGTCCCACCCGTCATGGCGTGCATTTCCTGTTGATGGATGATGCAGGTCAGATGCTGGTCAGACGGCGTCCTCCGCAGGGGTTGCTGGGGGGAACGATAGAACTGCCGGGACCGGAGTGGCGGGAGAAACCGTGGAGCACGGATGAGGCGGAGGCGGTCGCTCCTTTTGCCGATCGCGTGTCCGGGGGGCTTCTTGTTCCACAATGGACGAGTGTGGGAACGGTCAAGCACGTCTTTACGCATTTTACGCTACTGATTGATGTGTATGCGGCACGGGTGCGAAGTCTGCCCAATCCCCGTGAGGAAGAAGGCTTTCCTGTCGCGCTTGAAAAGGTGGATGGACTTGCGCTTTCTTCTCTCATGCGGAAATGCGTGAAAACTGGTGTAAAAGGGTCTGACTGACGATCGCGCTTCTCCGGAAGGAGAAACAATGACGGCAAGGAGAGAACTGTGGCGGAGACACCGCGTGCTGATGAAATCTGGCTTTACGACAGCTACGGTCGGTTTCTGCATAACGATGCCCTCGATGACCGGTTGGTGGCCCGCGCGCCTGCCGATCTACCCAATGGCTTGCCGGGGCTGATCTTCGGGATCGACCCGACGCGAAGCGAGGATCCGTTCGTGCTGCTCAAGCGTGAAACGCGTCCGATGCCTTTGCCGCAGATCGAGCCGGTCATGGAGGAGGGTGTGGCGCTCGCTTTCCGCATTCTGGACAGCGAAGGTCCGTATGCCGATGCCCGAAACGGATTTATCGCCACCAGACAGGACGGAAGTGTCGTGCTCGGGACTCCGGAACGGGGTGAGGGTATTCTGTTTGCACCTATGCCTTTCTACACGGCCAGAAGCCTGTTTCCGGCCTCAGGTATAGAACTGACAGATCATCATGGGCTCGTGGTGCCTGCGCCCCAGCCTCTGACGGGGCTGCGCGTGCAGATTGCCGGACGGCCTTATTCGCTGGAAGTCGGGGGTGATCTGCTCGCCCGGATGGGCGAACTCTCACCGGGTGAAACGGTCTCTCTGGTCTTGCCCGCGACAGCGACGGAGCCCGGAACGACGATTATGGCGACCCGAAAAGCACACTCATCATAAAAGGCTGGAGGCAGGCACCCCGGAGGTGACCTGTCCCGGCCTGTTAACTGTCTTTCCTATTCCGGCCATCATGTCGGATGTACTGTCCGGTGATGTTTATGGCCTTTATTCACGTCACATCCCAAGAAGCAGCCGCCGCTCCCATGGGGCGTGGACGCATTGGTGTGCTGCTCACCAATCTCGGAACGCCGGATGACACCAATTTTGGTGCGGTGCGTCGGTACCTGTCGGAGTTTCTCTCCGATCAGCGTGTGATCGAAGCCAACCCCGCCATCTGGCAGCCGATATTGCAGGGTGTGGTTCTGACGGTCCGGCCGGGCCGCAGCGGCAAGGCTTACAAGCGGATCTGGAACGAGGAAAAAAACGAAAGTCCCCTGCGCACCTATACAAGAGAACAGGCGGAGTTGCTGGCGGCGCGATTTCAGACCGATGATGTCCGGGTCGGTTGGGGTATGCGTTATGGCTCGCCGTCAGTAGGTGAGGCTGTAACGGAACTGATGCGTGAAGGGTGTGATCGCATCCTTTTCATGCCGCTTTATCCGCAGTACAGCGCGACGACGACGGCCACGGCCAATGATCAGCTGTTCCGTTTTCTGATGACGGTAAGACGGCAGCCGGCCATCCGCACCCTGCCGGCGTTTGCGGATGATCCTGTTTATATCAAGGCTCTTGCCGAGACATTGCAGCTTGCCCTGTCGGGTTTGTCTGAAAAGCCCCAGATGATCGTGACGTCTTTTCATGGGTTGCCGAACGAGTATGTCGCCAAAGGTGACCCGTATCGTGAGGATTGCGAACGGACGGTCGTGGCGCTGCGTGCTGCCATGGGTCTGTCCGATGAAGACATGCCTCTGACGTTTCAGTCGCGTTTTGGACCTGCGAAATGGCTGGAGCCCTACACAACTCCGTTTGTTGCGGCATTGCCCGCAAAGGGTATTACGCGCGTCGCCGTTATCACACCGGGGTTCATGGCGGATTGTATCGAAACGCTGGATGAACTGGGCAACGAACTGAGAGATGAGTTCATGGCGGCGGGAGGAAAGGAATTGACGCTTGTTCCGTGCCTGAATGCCTGTCCACAAGCCATTGACCTGTTGGAACATCTTGCCCGTTCCGAGCTGTCCGGTTGGGTGAAGCTCTGAGTGTTTTTTCCTGATCAGCAAGGTTTTGGTGTGCTGGTCAGGATTTCTTCGTTTTTGTTCGTGCTGCGTTGAATTTGCATAGCGTTCTGGAGACAGGGCATCGTTGCTTTCTGATGAACTGGCTCAGGATATTCCTGTCTTGAGTGAATCTGGTTGATCAAATCACTTGGGGAGAGCTTTTTCTGGGATGGTTGTCTCCTTATTATGATTGTATCTTTTTTTATAAAAGTATATTTTTATTATAATAATAAAGTAAATGAGTCAATTTATTCTGTATTTGTTCTTATTTTCTATGAGATTTTAAGGGTTTGTGCAGAATTTGTTAACTAATTTTTCTTAACGTCAGGGCTCTGTCGCCGGACAATTGTTCGGTTCCCGAAAGCCGCACATCACGATGTTGCTTCTGTAGATGAAAAACTTGCAGACGTAATAAGGTGAGGTGCTGATGGAATGTGAATTCATGAGCAACATCAGTCGTAATGCTTCAGCCAAACTCGAGAAAAACACGAGTGAAGTTCCGGTCGCTTATGTGGAAGGCGGCTGGTACGGACGTTCTTCAGTTGCCGATACACAGCAGGCAGGCGTGTCCTCAGTTTCAACGACACTTAGCAGTCAGTCATCATTGGGATCGGAACAAGAGAACGATTTTCCGTCTTCTTCGGTTGCGGCTTCGGGAACAGGTGATCTCTCCACAGCGGTTGATCTGTCTATTTCCGGTGAAGATGAGGATCAGGTGGCGTCATCTTCTGATGAAGTGGCTACGAAGGTTTCATCTGATCTGGGAAGTGATGAGTCTGTTGTTGTTTTTGGAAGCCCGGCAAGTATTTCTCAGACGCTGGCCAATGACGGTTCCGCTGTTCTGAAGAGCAGCACTGATGCTTCCGCAATGGAAGATCAGACGAAAGCACAGACAGTATCTTCTGCTGCGGATATCGGCTCGTTAAGTGATGCTGTATTGCCGCAGGCAAGTTATGGCGTTCCATGGATTGCGTTGACAGATTCCAGTGCAAATGTCTCGACCAGCGAAAATGCTGTGGCAACGGGCGCGGCAAATGCGGGTGTTTCACAGGAAAATGCTGCTTCCCTGATGGCATCCACAGATCAGAGCACAACCACGCCGGATACAACAGAAGCGACTCTGTTGAGTGCAGTAGGTACGACCGATGTGTCGAATCAAGCGGATAACTCGTCTGTTTCCGTGACCAGCACTCTCTCGGGGGCGAATGATATTGTCGTCAACAACGGAGTGATTGCTCTGGATGGTGGAACCAACACCGTCGTCGCCCAAAATGATGGGACTGTCTCTGTTTGGAGTGCTGCTGGTTCAACAAACTTCAATGACGCTGGTTCAGGAAATGCCGAGTTCTACGTCACCGGTACGGGCACATTTGATGTTCAGGATACAGGTTCCGGTGACGCTACTCTGAAAGTCATCCAAACGGCTTCTTCAGATGCCTCGGGAACAATTACGGGAGGCGCCAGGCATCTGGATGTGACGACGGGGTCTGGTGCTGTCAGTATTGTCGCGGGTCTGGGTGGTCTGGATCTTTCGACGGCAGGTTCCGGTGCATTGCAAATCGATGTGACACAAGGGACTGATCATATTCTGATTGCAGGTGACCAGACAGGAAATGTGACTGTTTCCGGTGCCGTGGTGAATACAGATGCCAATTTTGGTATTATGGGTGTGACATCAGAGCAGGTTATCAACGGGAACTTCGTTGTGGGTCTGACAGATGGTAATTCAGTGACGTTTCTTGGAGCAGCTGGAAGCGATAATATTACGCTGTATCTTGCCTAATGAATCATAAAGCAGGAATCGCATGACATGGCTGAAAACGCTATGAGAGCGGAGATGTAAAATCACAGAGATGTAGCGTGTTTAGTAATATTATAGGTTAGATGATTATATTAAACGATTTATTTTTAATAAATAACGCTAATAAAATACTTTTATAAAGTGTATAAATATTAATTATTTATTATTTATATAGCGTTTCAAAAAAACGTTTCTTTTTTACTTATCTTCAAAGGAGTTCTGCTGGAGTGAATCCAGCAGAACTTGCCCATCAACAAAAAGCTCAGGACAACTTGAAGCTGCTGGCCTGCAGAGAATTGTTGTCATGCACATCCGACAGCAGCACTGAGGTGTGGTTGTCAATATTAAGCAGAGTGCCTGATGTATTCGTGGTGGCGTTTTGCAGGATAGATCCCAGATCCGACTGTGTAAGGCCGAAACCGGACAGTTCAATGACGTTGTGAGCGGAAGCTGTGAAGTCCATTATCACATCAGTAGCGCCAGCTGCCGTTTTGATGATGTCAAAGGTATTACCTGTACCGGAACCACCGGTCATCTGCATGCTGCTATAAGCCTTGAATGTGTCACCCCCGGTGCCGCCTGTAGCAGTGAAGGAACCAGAGTTACTCGCGGCACTGATGAAAGTCATCGAACCGGTGCCGTCCTGGACGACGGACTGATGTCCTGTACCGCCTGTAATGGTGGAACCCGTTCCCCAGACATTGAGGTTCAGCTGTGCGGTTGAATCCATGGTGCCAAAAGAGGCATAAACGGATTGACCTTGAATATAGTTAGTGCCCTGAATTGAACCGGTAACGTAAAAACTACCGTAACCGCCAGACGCGAAGTCACCATTACCATCTGTAGCCCAGTTGACCAGCGAATTCTTCAACGCTCCGACGGTCGTGCCGGTGCCGTCCGTCGTCAGGTTGCTGTTGGTCAGGGTAACAATTGAACTGTTACGTCCCAGCGTGACATCGGAGTTGGAAATCAAATTTGCGATTGTCTTTATGCCTGCATTGATCGTTCCGTTATTGAACGTATCAAAGACCGAATCGGAGCCTGTCGTGATGGTGGTATTGGAGCATTGCAGGAACTGGGATTTGGCTCCCGTTACAATGGTGGCCCCATTGGCATCGACAAAGCTACTGTAAGCTCCGGTATAAAGATTACCGGTAGCGTCAATAAAGGTATTTCCAACAGAATTGGCGGCGTTCACTGTTCCCGCAAAATCTGAAATGGTATTATTTCCACCTGTGATAGTCAGGTTATTGCTGCTGGTAGAAGATGCAAAGCTGATTTTACTGTCGGTTCCGTTCATAGTCACATCAACATTGCCGAAAATATAGGCTGTATTGTTGTACCAGACGGTCAGATCAGCAGCATTGCTGCCGATGTTCTGGACTATGTAGTTTTGGCCTGACGTGAGATATGTCGATGAATTCTCATCATCGAACAGTATCGTTTTGTAGGCATTGCCTGAGAGCCCTTTTGGAAATTCGCTATGATAGGTTTTCAAGAGGTTTTGAGCGTGATTCAAAGGCAGGATGTGGACGCCAGCACAACGAGGCCGCATGGCCGAAATTACACGCAAGACGAAACGCTATCCGTCTGATCTGACAGATGAGGAATGGGAGCGCATAGCGCCTCTGATGCCCCCTGCGAACCGGCGTGGTCGGAAACGGACAACCGATTTCCGTGAGATCATCAATGCTCTGCGCTATCTCGTGCGCTCAGGCTGCGGTTGGGAGATGCTTCCGGTTCATTTTGGCCCATGGCAAACGGTTTACTGGTGGTTCCGCAGGCTGATGCGCCGTTTCCTGTTCCAGACCATTCATGATGTCTGTCTGATGCTTGATCGTGAAGCGGCAGGACGCGAAACCAGTCCATCGGGTGGTGTCATTGATAGCCAGAGTATCAAGGCACCCCACGCAAAGACACGTGGTTATGACGCAGGCAAGAAGATCGTCGGTCGGAAACGTCACATCGCAGTTGATACGGATGGCCGCCTTCTCCTGGTCCAGCTGACAACAGCCGATATTTCGGACAGTGCAGGAGGACAGATGATCCTTGATGCCATTCGTAAACGCTGGCCTTGGGTGAAGCACCTGTTCGCCGATGGAGCCTATGACCGCCTCCAGTTGATGGATAAGGCCACTTTTCTCGACTTCACAGTCGAGATCATCCGGCGGTCAGAGACAGCAAAAGGGTTTGAAATCCTGCCGCGTCGGTGGGTTGTGGAACGGACCTTCGGTTGGATGATCCGCTGGCGTCGCCTTGTGAAGGACTACGAACAGCGGATCGACGTCGCAGAGGCCATGATCCACATCGCCATGGGAAGCCTCATGCTACGCCGAAACGCTCATCCGTGAATTTCCAAAAGGGCTCTGAAGCGTTCGAGACCATTGAAAACCTCGTAATTTTGTTTGTTGTTCATTTTTTGAACTGCCTGAATTGCTTTGCCACAAGGAGACAAAAAGGTAAACAAGAAACCAAAAATGAAAGCAAAAGTGATTAATTTAACTTTCTGATAATCTTTCAAATGATTGCAGTTTTCTGTTCCGATGTGATTTTGGCAATTGTTTCTCTGAAGTGAGAAGGTAATTTCTTTATTCAACAATGATATGGTGGAAAATTAGTTAATTTTTTGTTAATATTTGCGATATTGATAGTATATTTATGGTAATCTATTGAGGTATGTGGCGCATAATATAGAAATGTTATTTCAATATTATGCAATTTAGGATGGATTTTTTATAATTAATAAAAAATATATTTACAATTTCATATTTATTTATGAAATATATATTTTATAAAATAATTGTAAAAATATTATATGTATTTTATAAAAGTAATACAATAATTTTATATATCAATAATACATATTATTTTTTAATAAATATATAATAATATTGCGCATTATACATTATGAAAAAATAATAATGAAAGAGGTATTTGTGGTATTTAAAAATATATTTTGGAGTTTATTTCATATATTTATCTGAAAATATATAACTATACAGATATAATAGTCAATAAAATTGTTAATTGAAAGGAGAATTTCTTATAATATCCAGTAAACAAGACAGAAAGCACTCTATTGCTATTGAATGCTGCGAGAGGTGTGTTCTGCTTTGACAGTCCTTGGCCTCGCCGATAGACAGATGGGGATGGTGTTCCGCAAGGAACTGAAAAGGGAAGCCGGTGCGGTCCTAAACCAACTCCGGCGCTGCCCCCGCAACTGTAGACGGTTTGTGACGTCCCTCTTTCTCCCGTGACGGGAGAACGCCACTGGAATTTTCCGGGAAGGCGTGGGTGTCCGGGATATCTGTCCCGATCGTGAGTCAGGAGACCTGCCGTCATAAATAATGAAGTGTCATGGCCCGGCGGGGTGCCCGGATCATGAGGGCCCGCGCTCTTCGTGTGCTCCCTCCTGTTGGAGGCCTTGCTGACCGCACCCTGTTTTTGCAAGGACGCAAGGACAGGACATGAATGATCTGCCTGCCGGAACCAACGAAACAATTCAGACGGACCGTCCAACTCTGCATGTTTGCGTGACATGCCGACGCTCCGCTCCGGAAGCCGTGCCGCTTGGGCGCACACTTTACGAGACACTGCTCGATAAAGCCGATACGGCGAGTGTGATTCTTCAGCCGGTCTCATGTCTGGCTGCCTGTAGCAATGGTTGCACAGCAACCATTTCGATGCCCGGAAAATGGGCTTGGCTGCTTGGCCATCTCAATCCCGACAAAGCCGACGATCTCCTGATCTACGCAAGTCTGTACGCAGCATCGAAAACCGGCACCGTCATGCCGTCCAAACGTCCGCTTTCTTTGAACGACATGATTCTGGGCCGCTTTCCAGCCCTGCTTCCCACACCACAGGAGCCGATATGAATTCCATAGCCCCAACGTCCCCATCTGCTGTTGGCGTAAAGATTCCTGTCACCGTGATCACCGGTTTTCTGGGAGCGGGCAAGACCACGCTGCTGCGAAATCTCCTCTCGCAGGCGCAGGGACGACGAATTGCCGTCGTGGTCAATGAGTTCGGCTCATTGGGAATCGATGGTGAAACACTGCGATCCTGCGGCATCGAAGGTTGCCCGGATGAGGATATCGTTGAACTCACCAATGGCTGCCTGTGCTGCACCGTTGCGGATGATTTCCTGCCGACCATGCGTGCCCTGATCGACCGGCCGCAACCGCCTGAGCATATCGTGATCGAAACATCGGGTCTCGCTCTGCCAAAGCCGTTGCTTAAGGCGTTCGGCTGGCCGGATATCCGTACACGGATGACTGTGGACGGCGTCATCACACTGGTCGATACGCCTGCGGTCGCGGCTGGCCGATTTGCTGATGATCCGGAAGCAATTGCCGCCCAGCAGGCTGCCGATCCTTCCCTTGATCACGATAATCCTCTGGCAGAAGTGTTCGAGGATCAACTGCTGTCGGCCGATCTGGTGGTTCTGAACAAGACCGATCTGCTGGATGAAGTCGAACTGGAAAACGTAGAGGCGGAAATCACCGCGCTCTTGCCGCGTAAGCGGGTAATGCTCCGGGCCGTGGAAGGTAAGCTTGATCCGGCAGTGCTGCTCGGACTTGATGCTGGCGCGGAAGATGATCTCATGGCGCGTCCTTCTCATCATGACGGTGCTGATGAGCACGAACATGATGATTTCGACTCGTTTGTCGTTACTGTGCCTGAGCAGAATAGTGCGGACGCCTTTGTGAAGCATCTGGCTAAAGTCGCGGTCCAGTTCGATATCCTGCGTCTGAAAGGTTTTGCCGCCGTAAAGGGCAAGCCCATGCGGTTGGCAGTGCAGGGCGTGGGCAACCGGATGCGTCATGCCTTCGACAAGCCTCTGACAGGTGACGATCGGACGGGACGCCTTGTTGTCATCGGCCAGAAAGGGCTGGATCGTCAGGCTATCGAAATGGCTTTACAGGCGCTCTGAGTCTCTCATGCACCTCCTTGTCCGGGATCAATTGTCCATCGACGAACAGGATGTGGCCGAAGATCTCGGCCATGCGCCCGCTGACGTCATCGTCCTGTCCTTCACGGACAGCGATCTACTCTCTCTTGAGCGGGCCTACGAAAGAATGGCGGACCCGGGCTTTTCGCTGAGATTGGTGAATCTCGCTCGTCTGCGTCATCCCATGTCGATCGACCTGTATGTTGAGCAGACCATTGCCTATGCGCGGTGCGCGGTGATCCGTCTGCTGGGGGGACTGGAATACTGGCGCTATGGTGTTGAGGAAGTAGCGTCCTGCTGCCGTTCCCAGGAAATTCCGTTTATCCTGCTGCCCGGTGATGATCGGGAAGATACCCAGATCGCCGCTTGGTCCACCGCAGAAAGTGAAATCTGCTTACGGCTAAGCGGTTTTCTGAAAGAAAGCGGTCCACGCAATACTAATGAAGCCCTGAAACTCATGCGTTATACCGCTGGGTTGGGTGAAGATGACGGCGCATTGCCTGAGGTTCTTCCGGCTGCGGGTATTTACCGACACGCCCGTAATGATCTCGCATTGCGTGCCACACTGGTTTTCTATCGGGCGCATCTGCTGTCGGGTGACACAGATGCTATCGATGGGCTGGCTGACAAGCTTGAACAGCACGGCATGGCGACCGAAGTCCTGTTTGTCTCATCCCTGAAACAGGCAGACGTCGCAACGTGGATTGAAGACCGTCTGCTCGCAGCGGCACCCGACATCGTGCTCAATGCGACGGTCTTCGCTGTCAGGGGAGAAGGTATGGTGACATCCCCTCTTGAGGCGGCTGGTGTAACGATTCTGCAGCTTGTACAGCCTGCGTCCACTGAAGGCGCGTGGCGAGAGAGCTTTCGGGGCCTAGGCCAGTCCGATCTGGCCATGCAGATTGTCCTGCCTGAACTGGACGGCCGGATTGCGACGGCTCCCATTTCCTTCAAGGAGGAGGCGACGCCCGGTCATCCGGCGCGTCGTAAAGCATGGCGATCGGGGATCGATGCCACGGTGCGGCAGGCTTTGGGATGGGCGCGTCTTGGACATCTCGCTGCAGCAGACATGAAACTGGCAATCATCCTGTCCGATTATCCCGGAGCAAGTGAGGCAAGTGTCTCAGCACAGGTTGCGCATGCTGTCGGGTTGGACAGCTTTGCCAGTCTGTCCAGTATTCTGGAGATGTTACGCGATGCGGGCTACAATTGCGGTGACTCTGCGAACGCTGATTCTGAGAGGTTGGTCACAACGCTGACGCAAGGAACAGAATGCACGGTCTGGTCTCTTTCTGACTACAGGCGTCATTTTGAGGACCTGCCTGAGTCTTTTCGTCTGTCGGTTATGGCTGCATGGGGCGAGCCGGAGGACGAGCCGTTATTACGAGATGGTCTGTTTTGTTTCCGCTTTTGCCATTTGGGGCATGTGGTGATCGCCGTGCAGCCGGACCGGGGACGGCATGAGGATCGAAAAACGCAGTATCACGACCCGGATGTACCGCCATGTCACGGCTATATCGCTTTTTATCTGTGGCTGCGTCTGGTCTGTAAGATTGACGCTATGGTTCACCTGGGGGCGCATGGTACGCTGGAGTGGCTGCCGGGAAAAGCGGTCGCATTGTCCGAAAGTTGCTGCCCGTCTGTCCTGACGGCAGGCATGCCGGTGATCTATCCATTTATCGTCAACAATCCCGGTGAAGCGGCGGTGGCGAAACGACGTCTGGGTGCCGTAACCATCGGGCATATGACACCGCCGGTGATGAAAGCAGGTCTCTTCGGAGATATGGCGGAACTTGAAGCATTGATCGATGAATATGCAGAAGCCGACGGGATGGATCGTCGTCGTGTGACATTGCTGCGTCGTGATATTCTCAACCGGGCATCCAGCATAGGTGTACTGGCGGAAAGTGGTGTTCGATCCGCAGAAGGCGATGAAGCTGAAGCGCTTGCTCGACTGGATGCCTATCTCTGCGACGTAAAGGACCTCCAGATTCGTGATGGGCTGCATGTCTTCGGACAGATGGCTCCAAAAAGTAATGATCTTGTAAAAACGGTTTCGAATCGCTCCGGTGTTGATGAGGAGAGCGTGACACAGCGCCTTGTTCTCAGCGCTCAGCAGGAGCGTGAATCTTTTCTGGCGGCACTCGAAGGGCGCTTTGTTGAGCCCGGTCCAGCTGGTGCACCGACACGTGGGCGTCTTGATGTCCTGCCCACAGGTAGAAACCTTTTCACAATTGATCCTCGGGCGATTCCAACGCCTGTTGCCGTAGAACTGGCTCGTGCGCAGGCAGAGCAGATTTTGACGCGGCATTTGCAGGAAGAAGGCGAGCCGCTGCGTCATTTGGTCATGGATCTGTGGGGATCGGCAAGTTTACGGACTGGTGGAGAGGATCTGGCGCTTGCGTTGCTGTTGATGGGGGTCAAGCCTTTATGGGATCGCACCAGTGGCAGGGTCAGTGGGATCGATATTGTTCCCATGCCGGTGCTTGATCGTCCGCGTGTCGATGTCACATTGCGTGTTTCCGGTTTTTTCCGGGATACCTTCCCAGCACAAATTGGTCTTTTTCGACAGGCAGTTGAAGCTGTTGCTGCGCGCCGGGAAAGTGACGACTGGAATCCGCTCGCCGCAGCTTGTGTAGACAACACTTCTGTTCCTTCACGTGTTTTCGGGCCTGCACCCGGATCATATGGCACCGGTCTGGAAAATGTCTTGCAGACAGGAAGCTGGACGGAGCGCGCTGATCTCGCGAATGCGTATCTTGATGCCAATAGCTGGAGTTATGACAAGGAGCAGGATCAGTTTCAGGATAATGACGGTCTGAGCCGTCAGATCGGGCAGGCGGATGTTATTCTGCACATACAGGATCATGCCGAAACGGATATTCTGGAAACGTCTGACATGGCTGCGCATGAAGGCGGACTGGCTGCTGTCGCGGCATTCCTCGATAAGAAACCGGTTATGTGGCACGGCGATACATCAGATCCCGATGGTCCGAAGCTGCGGAATACAGAGGCAGAAATTGTCCGTGTCGTGAGAGGACGACTGACAAATCCCCGTTGGCTGTCCGGGATGCGACGACATGGCTATCGGGGAGCTGCGGAAATGTCGCGCGGAGTGGATGCGTTGGCTGCTTTTGCAGCAATGTTGCCGACGCGGTTCGATCATCAGTTCGATCTGGTGTTTGATGCGATGCTGGCCGATTCTGACACTGATTCTTTCATAAAAGCAGCGAATCCTGCCGCACATCAGGCTATTCACGACCGACTCAAGGAAATGCTGCGACGGGGTCTGTGGCATCCCCGGAAAAACAGTGCGTATGATAGCTTGGGTGGCCAGGTATGAGCACGATTTCGAAAACTGCTGTGACGGGCATGATGCCGAAGGCTCTCATGATTGCAGCACCGCGATCAGGTGGTGGTAAAACAACAGTAACTTTGGGATTACTGGCAGCTCTCAGAGAACAAGGTATACGGGTGAGAGGGGCCAAGACAGGACCGGATTATATTGATCCAGCTTTTCATGAAGCAGTGACAGGACAACCAAGTTTCAATCTCGATAGCTGGGCAATGCCTTCGCCCGTGCTTGAAGGATTGCTGTCAGATGCTTTGCAGGACACGGATCTTTTGATTGTGGAATCCGCCATGGGGCTGTTCGATGGCCTGATGGAGCCAGAAGGAGCACGCGGAGCACCGTCCGACATTGCTGCCCGGTTTGAGATTCCTGTCGTGCTTGTGCTCGATGTTTCGGGGCAGGGCCAATCGGCTGGCGCCGTAGCGCATGGATTTGCAACGCTGAATGCGCATGTGCGGATTGCGGGCGTTATTCTCAATCAGGTTGCTTCACCGCGTCATCTTGCTATGGCGGCAGGTGCGGTTCAGTCCGCTGGTCTGCCCGTATTGGGTGCGTTTATGAGAGATAAGACGCTGGTGTTGCCGGAACGTCATCTCGGATTGGTGCAGGCGCGGGAACAGTCCGAATTGCAGACAGTATTGCGCCATCTGGCGGATCGGACTGTCAAGGCGCTGGATATGGACGTCCTGCTGGCGGTGGCAAAACCACTGTCCGTGGGAAGTGCTTCACCGGTTGTGGCTATGTCGCCTCCCGGACAGCGGATTGCCTTAGCTGATGATGCGGCTTTTTCGTTTTTTTACGGACATATCGCACAGAGTTGGCGACAAGCCGGTGCGGAAATTGTGCCATTTTCACCGTTAGCGGATGAAGCTCCTGATCCGTCGTGCGATGTATGCTGGTTGCCGGGAGGATATCCTGAATTACATGCTGGCGTCTTGTCATCGGCCAGAAACTTTCATCATGGATTGAGAAAGTTTGCAGAATCTCGTCCGGTTCATGGTGAGTGTGGCGGGTTCATGGTGCTGGGAAAGGCGCTGGAAGATGCGCAAGGCATCCTTCATCCAATGGCTGATCTGCTTGGTCATGTCACTAGTTTTGCAAAACGAAAGATCAATCTGGGCTACCGTGAAGCTGTGCTACGCGCATCCTGTGCGCTGGGAGAAGCAGGAACACGTTTTCGGGGACATGAGTTTCATTACGCTCAGGTGACTGATCTCGGTTCAGATCAGCCTCTCGTAAATCTTTTTGATGGAACTGGGAAAGAACTTGGGCCAGCTGGTGGGCAGCGTGGTCTGGTTTCCGGTTCGTATTTTCATGTGATGGCAGAATGGGAAAAACAGGCATGACTGATGAGGCAGACAACCAGCGACATCAGATGAAGATGCAGCGACGCAAGGAAGTGCAGGATCAGGAAGTTGCTGAAAAGACCATTGAAAAAGGTCTTCTCGCCATCAATACAGGCCCGGGGAAAGGGAAGTCGACAGCAGCGTTCGGTCTGGCCTTGCGGATGCTGGGGCGCGGCAAGCGGGTTATTGTGGTTCAGTTTATCAAGGGAGCCTGGTCCACAGGCGAGAAAATCGCGCTTGAGCGGTTTGATGATCTGCTTGAATGGCACACGCTTGGCGAAGGTTTTACGTGGGAAACGCAGGATAAAGGCAGGGATATTGCGGCGGCAGTTCGTGCGTGGGAAGTGTCGCGCATTGCCCTGCGTCGCGAAGATGTGGGACTGGTTGTGCTGGACGAACTGAATATCGCCTTACGTTATGATTATCTGCCGCTGGAAATGGTGCTTGAGGATCTCGCGGCGCGTCCGACCATGCAGCATGTGGTGATAACCGGCCGCAACGCCCCAGCTGCTCTGGTGGAAGCAGCTGATCTGGTCACGGAGATGACGCTTGTGAAGCATCATTTCAAGGCAGGCGTAAAAGCGCAGGAAGGTATCGAATTCTGATGGCGCGTGCGCTGATGTTTCAGGGAACCGGCTCCAGTGTCGGCAAGTCTGTGCTGGTGGCAGGCCTCGCTCGGGTGTTGACCAGACGAGGTTTGCGTGTGCGGCCCTTCAAGCCTCAGAACATGTCCAACAATGCCGCGGTGACTGCCGATGGTGGCGAAATCGGAAGAGCACAGGCATTGCAGGCGCGGGCCTGCGGTGTGCCGCCAACCGTGGATATGAATCCCGTGTTGCTGAAACCGCAGAGTGACGTCGGTGCGCAACTTGTTGTTCGGGGAAAGGTTCAGCGAGCTTTTCAGGCGAAGGAATATGCTTCGATCAAACCCACATTGATGCCTGAGGTGCTCGACGCATTTTACGGACTGGCCGATCAGGCGGATATTGTTCTGGTGGAAGGGGCCGGGTCTGCTTCCGAAATCAATTTGCGTGCACATGATATTGCCAATATGGGCTTTGCACAGGCGGCGGATATGGATGTCGTGCTGGTCGGCGATATTGACCGGGGTGGAGTCATAGCCAGCCTTGTGGGAACGAAGACGGTTTGTGATAAAAAAGACTCTAATCGGATCAAGGGGTTTATTGTAAACCGGATGCGGGGTGATCCTTCATTATTTGCGGATGGCATGGATTTTATTGCTGATCGGACAGGGTGGGAAGCTCTTGGTCTGGTCCCGTACTGTGATGCCGTGCGTGCTCTGCCTGCCGAGGATGCTGCCGATTTGCAGACGGTTTCCAAACGCGGCGCACGGGTCAGAGTTGTCGTACCGCATATGCCCTGCATCGCCAACTTCGATGATCTTGACCCAGTGAATGCGATGCCCGCTGTGGATCTTCTGATTGTTGAGTCTGGTCAGTCACTGCCTGTTTGCGATCTTGTCATTCTGCCCGGATCGAAAGCAACAATTTCTGATCTGAAGTTTTTTAGAAATCAGGGATGGGATGTAGATCTTGTCGGACATGTCCGACGGAAAGGGGCTGTTCTGGGAATCTGTGGTGGCTACCAGATGTTGGGACAGTTGATTTCTGATCCTGACGGCGTGGAAGGAAGCATGACTGAAACAGCGGGCTTGGGTTTGCTGGATGTGACGACATGCCTGACGTCGGATAAGCAGCTTATCGAAGTGGAGGGACTGCTTCTTCCTGAAAATGTTCCTGTCAGTGGCTATGAAATTCACATGGGTCGGACAACAGGTGCCGCATGTGAACGACCATTTGCGTCAATAGTAGGGCAGAATGAAGGGGCCTGTTCGGCCGATGGTCGTATATGGGGAACCTATCTGCATGGGGTGCTGTCCAATGGTGCAGCAAGACAGGCTTTGCTGAACAGGATCGGTCTGGATACGGGCTCATTGAGAGATCACGTTGAGGACGTGGAAGAAGCTCTGGATTCTTGGGCTGATCATCTCGAAAAGCATGTTGATATCGGAGCGTTGCTGGCATTGGCTCGTGTAGTGAAAAGGTCATGACTGTTCTGCCAGAAATCCCTGAGCATGGCGGGCAGGTTGAACTGGTCATGCGGGCATTTCCAGAAGCTCCAGAGCCATTTATTGATCTCTCGACAGGTATCAGTCCTTATCCCTATCCATTCGGAAAATTACAGCAAACTGATCTGGTCCGCCTTCCCGAGCAGGGAGAAGAAGAAAGACTGATTGATGCGGCCATGCAGGCATACGGCGTACAGTCGCCAAAGCTTGTTGTTGCTGGTCCGGGAACGCAGCTTCTGATTTCTCTGCTTCCTTATGTGCTGAAAAGCAGACAGGTCATTGTGCTCGGTCCCACTTACAGTGGCCATGCGACTGCATGGCGCAATGCTGGTTCTGATGTTCATACCGTCAGTGAGATTGAGAGGTTCAGGGAAGAAACAGCGCGACCCGGTCGTGTTGGTATTCTATGCAATCCGAACAATCCGGATGGACGTCGCCACGATCCGCTGGCTCTTCTGGCTTTGGCTGAACGTTGCGAGCGTGTGGGAAGCCATCTGATTATCGATGAAGCCTATGCTGATTTTGAAAATCATATCAGCGTAACTTCCTATCTTCCACATCCTGCCTTGAGTGTTCTCAGGTCTTTTGGAAAAACTTATGGTCTTCCCGGTGTTCGGTTGGGTTTTTTGCTGACTGCGGAAACTCTGGCTGAGCGTATGAGGAGTATGCTTGGTGCATGGGCCGTTGGAACGGCTGCGATTACCATAGGATGCAAGGCTCTGAATGATCGGGAGTGGCTGGATCAACAGAAAATGAAACTTGTCTGTGATATGCAAAGGTTTTTAATTCTTTGTCGGAAAATGGATATTTCTGTTGTCGGACATACCAGCTTGTTTGCTCTTGCCAGAAGCAATGAGGCGCTCGACTTATGGTCTCATTTATGTAAGCAGGGTATTGTTACACGATCTTTTTCAGAAAGGCTGACCGATATTCGATTTGGATTGCCTCGTTCGGAAGCTGGATGGCAGAGGCTGGAGCATGCTTTTAAAACGTGGCGTCCATAACAGCGAGTCGCTTTACAGAGTATTCCTTCGACAACAAAAATCAGAATCATTGTTCTTGAGTGGGAGAGCGTTTCGCAACGGAACCACTCTCCCCACCGAGACGCTCTCTTACTGAGTAGCTGCTGCGGTCACCCGCCAGACCGCGTTCCCGACATCGTCTGCCACCAGCAGCGCACCGTCCCTGTCCAGCGCAAGGCCAACAGGACGGCCATACACATGATCTTCGTCACCCGTCAGAAAGCCGGTGAGAACATCCTTCGGTGTACCAGTGGGTTTTCCATTCTCAAAAGGCACATAGATCACCTTGTAACCACTTTTGGGCCGTCGGTTCCATGAGCCGTGCTGGGCAATGAACAGGCCACTACGCCAGTCGGTTGGCAACGCCTGCGCATCCATAGCAAAAGCAACACCAAGAGAGGCTGTGTGTGGGCCGATTGCGTAATCCGGGATAATAGCCTGCGTGACCAGCGATGGATTTTCAGGTTTCACACGAGCGTCGACATGCTGACCGTAATAGCTATAGGGCCAGCCGTAAAATCCGCCTTCTTTGACTGCTGTGATATAGTCCGGCACCAGATCGCTGCCGATTTCATCCCGTTCGTTAACCGCAACCCAGAGAGCGCCGGTTTGTGGCTCCCATGCCAACCCATTGGGATTGCGCAGACCCGTGGCGTAGGGAGTCAGGGTGCGGCTTGCGAGATCCAGACGCAGGATGCGCGCCCGGTCCTTTTCCGCTTCCATGCCATTTTCCGCGACATTGCTGTTCGATCCCACCGTGACAAACAGAGACTGTCCATCGGGTGCGGCCAGAATGTTCTTGGTCCAGTGGTGATTATATCCCGACGGAAGGTCGACAACCTTCTCGCCCGGTTCGCTGATATGGGTTTCGCCCTCGTGATAGGGGAAACGCATGATCGCATCGGCATTGGCGACATAGAGGTTGTTTCCGATCAGCGCCATCCCGAACGGGGAGTGGAGATGTTCAAGAAAGACCTCGTGCGTGTCAGCCTGTCCTGACTGCCTGGAATCTCTCAGCAGGATGATTCTGTCGGGACTTTTGCCTCCGGCTCCGGCTTTCTTCATGAAGAAGTTGGCAAAGACACTTTTGACAGAGTTCGCATCCGTGCCCGGCGATTCGGATTCGGCCACCAGAATGTCACCGTTGGGCAATTTGTACAGCCAGCGCGGATGATCCAGACCGGTTGCATACGGCGTGACCGTCAGACCAGCCGCTGCGACAGGATGAGCATCGTTCTGCCATCCGACAGGTGAGGCGACATTGATTGTCGGAACCAGTCGCGGGTCGGGAGCGGGCAGCGTGGGCCGGGGGCCTGTGCCTTCCGCCACGGGCAGCGTCGCCCTCTCATTCTGCAGGACAGTTTTCCAGAGGCCGCCCCCAATCAGGACGATGACGACGGCGCCCCCGAGCCCGTAAATCCAGGTCTTTCGTGACATGCTCTTTTCCTTTTTGCGCCAGACCGCGCTGATATCGGACAGATTCAACGCCCGGAAAAAGAGGATGTTTTACGGAGATAGATAATTTTGCTGGAAAAGAGGCTCACACCTTGAAGCGCTTGGAGGCGTCGAGGAAGACGCGATTGGCATCCAGCTCATGTGAGACGACGATCAGATAGGCGATAGCGCGCGTCAGCTCGATGCGTGTGGTGATATTTTCTTCCCGCCCTTCAATCTGGCGAAGAATGGCTGTGGCGCGGCGGGCAGTGGTGGAAGCCCGGTTATATTTGCCGGTGAACTGACTCATCCGGTTCAGCGTCGCCTGCACGGCCTGTCGCGCCTGCGGTGGGAGCTGGTTACGGGCCTGAACATTGCGCAGACGGATGATGTTGAGGCCAATGGTCATGGCGGCCAGAGTGCCCTGCAGATAGCCCTCGATGGTGGGGGAGGGAGTGGGACCGGCATGCCGGATGACGCGGGCGAATCGATCGATGTTTCGACCGGTCCAGTCCTGCGTCAGCGGAATCGGTTGGGCCGCGGCCAGCGTACGCAGATCCTGCAGCATGGTTCTCCGCATCCGCCAGCGTTCATCGGCCGCATTGAAAGGCAGCACGAGACGGAAGATCGCCACCGCAAAAGCGACACCCAGCAGGACAGCGCCCGTTGAGTTGAACCAGCCGATCTCGTTCCAGCGCCCCTGATTCCATGTGTGCACAAAGTTCGGGAGAAGCAGCGTGTAGGCCGCGGCATGAAGCGCCGTGGAGGCATTGCGGGCGGCGAGTCCTCCGGCGACGCTCGGGATGAACATGGCGGCGATCAGCATCTCGTATTCCGACATGCGGGGGATCAGCAGAAAGACGAGGAAGAACGAGACAACGGCGGCCCAGATGCCGCCCTTGAGGAAGTTGGTCGTGGCGAGAACAGGATTCTCTCTCGTGGCGAACAGGCCGCACACCAGTGTCACGAATGTCACAAAACCGAGGCCGGTCGGCCATGCCGTGATTTCCCACAGCAGAGCGGACGCCACAGTCGCGGCGGCGGCTCGCACGCCGTTATAGGCGGCCTCACGCCAGTCGCGGTGGGACTGGAGCCGGAAACGGAAATGGTCGCCGGGAATGACGGTGTGGCTGGCCTTGAACTCCGCCAGCGCGATATCGAGTTCCGCCAGCAACTCATCCAGTGCGTTATGCAGAATGCGTTGATCGAGGAGCCCCGGAATGCGCGGATCTTTGGCCGTGCGGTCACCAATCGCGATTTCTTCAGTCAGGGCGTCGACGATACGCTGGCGACATTCGGCCCGCAGCAATGACAGGTCATGCCGGACCAGCTCGACATTTTCATCCGTATCAAGGCGAGGCGGCACGGTCTCCAGAAAGGTCCGGGTCAGGAGCGCCGTCTGATCGAAGACTGGCTGGGCCCGGTCCAGCGACTGGAGTCTGACCGTCATGCCGAGACCGCGTGACAGCAGAACGGACACGGCGGCGAGGGCGGCGCGGGCGTGATCGCCCTCATGCCCATGCGGGCCCATCTCCACTTCACTGAATTCGATCTGGTCGTTGATCGACAGCAGGGGGCCGAACAGGGTGCGGGAGCGGATCAGGGCGGCCTGATTCCCTTCCAGAAGGCTCGAGATGGCTTCCGAGACGCTGGTCAGCGCGCTCCGCAGTTTCGTGCGGATATTGGAACGCGCCGTGGCGGCGAGATTATGCGCGAACAGCCCGGCCAGAAGGGCTTCGCAGGTGATGCCGAGAATGATGTAGGTGGCGCGGGACATGGCCACCATGAAGACGTTTTCCGGATTGTTGACGGCGCCCAGCGCGATGATGGCCGTGGTGTAGCCCGCCAGAACGAGCGCGTAGGACCGGAAGTTGTGGACCAGCGTGGCCAGCGCGCAGCACACGCCGAGCCAGATGGCGAGCGCCGGGAAAAACAGCCACGGATATTGCGGGAAGGCCGAGATCAGGGTGATCGACATGATCACGCCAATGGCGGTTCCGACGATACGCCAGCGGGATTTGGAGAGGCTCTCGCCGCGGGAGCCCTGCGCCACGATCCAGACGGTCATGGCCGCCCATTGCGGGTCGTCCAGCTCCATCCACATGGCGATGACCAGCGCCATCATGGCGGCTACGGTCGTGCGGACCGCAAACCCCAAGGCTGCCGGTGTGGGAGCATACAGCCAGCGAAACGCGTTGTTCCGTGTCTCTCCCGGCTGCCTTATTGGACGCAGATGGCTCAGGAAAGGAACGCGCTTGATCAGAAAGAGTGGAATTCCGGGAAGCGCGGGCACGGTTTTGCCTGAAACAGAGAACGGGAAGTGGGATTATGGATAACGAAACTTTGCCCCGTGTCTTGTAGGGCTGGCCGCATATCAGACATTTCCATTGCGAAATCCTGTCCCGGATGGGGTTATGTGACCATAACGCAGCTGTGATCTGTCGCCAATGCATGCGAAGTGGAGTAACATTCGGGAGCTGGCAGGGTTGCGCTTCCAGCAGCGGTGTCTTCGTGCGGAACAGGGAGCTTACTCAATGAGTGTTTTTGATAATCTTGTCGACAAGGTCAGCAGTGCGCTTGGAGTGGATCTCCATGAGAAACTGAGCGGACAGATCCAGACGCTTCTGCAGCCGGAAATGATCCAGAATATCGTTGCCAAGGCTGATGAGGCCGGACTGGGCGACAAGGTGCGCTCGTGGATCGGTAAGGGTGACAATCTGCCGGTTACCCCGGATGAGATTCGCCAGATTCTCGGCAATTCCGAAGTGCAGGCGCTGGTGTCGCGCACCGGTCTGCCGGCTGAGACGCTGCTTCCCGTGCTGTCTCACTTCCTCCCGCAGGCTGTCGACAAGAAGACTCCCGAAGGCGAAGCCTGAGAAAGAGACAGGTGTTGCGAGGGGCATGAGATGACAGTCGGCGAAGGTATAACCCGGATAGATCTCTGGATTCTGGATCGGGTCTTTCAGCCGCTGGCGGATCGCTTGCCGGAACGACTCCCTGCTTTCGAAGTGGGGATGAGTCTCCTGTTTGGCTCTCTCATGCTGTCGGGAGCGGCGACGGCGGCAATGATCTTCCTGCTGGGCATGGACCCGTTCAGCGCCATGTTCGACATTCTGATCTGGGTTCTCTGGGTGTCGTTCTATCTTGGCGTCAATCGGGTCCGCTCTCTGGTCAGATCCGGTTTCGTCAATCCTTTGCGAGCCATGTTTCTCGGTCTGAGACCGATCTCTGTGGTGTTTCTGATCTACTCTGCCTGGCAGGGTTCGACCGTGGACGCGCATTACACTCTGGCGGCATGGTTCAATACTCTGGCCAATGCGACATTCACGATCGGGGTCTATCTGGCGTCGTGCAACGTCAAACCCCCTGAGCAGCAGGCATCGGTCTGGCAGAGGGATTTCGTCGGCGCGCCAGATTAGGGCATCTCACTTTGAAAATGTGTTTTGGGGAGGCTTTTTGAAACAGGCTTCACCAAAACCCTACCATCACTTAGCGCCCGTAATCCTCATGCACCGTGTCCAGATCCGCAAAGCGGGTGTACTGGCCTTCGAAGTAAAGCTGCACGGTGCCGGTCGGTCCATGACGCTGTTTCTCAAGGATCAGTTCCGCCTTGTTGTGGACCAGTTCCATCTTGCGGCCCCAGTCTTCAAGCGCCGCCTGATATTTATCTGACGAGTCATAGGCCGTTTCTTTCGGCTCACGCTGCTGGAGATAATATTCGTCACGATAGACGAACATCACGGCGTCGGCGTCCTGCTCAATCGAGCCCGATTCACGCAGATCGGACAGCATCGGGCGCTTGTCCTCGCGGCTTTCCACCTGACGGGAAAGCTGGGACAGCGCGATGACCGGCACTTCCAGTTCCTTGGCAATGGCTTTCAGGCCCTGCGTGATCATCGAGATTTCGAGCACGCGATTGTCCGGGCGTGTGCCGACGGCGGGCCGCATGAGCTGGAGATAATCCACCACGACAAGGCTCAGCCCCTTGGTCCGCTTCAGGCGGCGGCAGCGCGTGCGCATGGCCGAAAGCGAGATGGCGGGGGTGTCGTCGATGACCAGTGGAAGCTGGGTCAGTTCGCGGCTGACACGCACGAACCGGTCGAATTCCTTTTGTCCGATATCGCCACGACGGATGCGCTCGCCGGACACTTCAGCCTGTTCGGAGAGAATACGTGTGGCGAGCTGCTCGGACGACATTTCGAGTGAGAAGATCGCCACAGCACCTTCCGGCTGCACGCCTTCACCCTTTTCACGCGCGGCGTTCAACAGGGCGCGTGCGGCCGAGAAGGCGATCTTGGTGGCGAGCGCGGTTTTGCCCATGGCGGGACGACCGGCGAGGATCAGCAGATCGGACGGATGCAGGCCGCCGGTCTTCTTGTCGAAGTCACGCAGGCCGGAGGTGAGGCCTGACACATCGCCTTCGTTGCGGAAGGCTTTTTCGGCGGTTTCGATGGCAGAGGCGAGCGCCCGGTCGAAGCCGGTGAAGCCACCGTCCTGCCCCTTGTCGGTCGCCAGCCGGAAAAGCTGTTCTTCGCCTGCGGCGATCTGGTCCTGCCCGCCGAGGTCGGTGCTGCCGAAGGCGCTGTTGACGATCGTCTCGCCGATATCGATGAGCTGACGACGAATCCATGCGTCCTGAATCGCCCGGCCATAGTCGCCAGCATTGATGATACCGACCGTCGCCGTCAGCAGTCGGGCGAGGTAAGGGAGGCCACCGACCTCATCAAGGATGCCCGAATTTTCCAGCGTGGCGCGCAGCGTGACCGGATCGGCCAGCATGCCGGCCTCAATGCGCTTGGCGATGGCGTCATAGATCGCGCCGTTCACCCGGTTGGCGAAATGCGCGCCAGTCAGGAAGTCCGAGACGCGGTCATAGGCCTTGTTGTTGGTCAGCAGTGCGCCGAGTAGCGCCTGTTCGGCGTCCACATTGGAGGGAGGCTGACGCAGCGAAACACCAAGGAGTGCGCCGTCAGCGGGAAGAGCGGGTGCTATGGGAGAGTCGGTCATTGTCACGCTGACTGTTTATCATTCCAGAGAGAGGGCGGACAGTCCCGAGAAGGGCGGGGCGTTGGATCGGATGATGGCTGCTGCTGGAGCAGAAGAAATTCAGGAAGACCGCATTGGTCGTTTTACGGGGCGCTGCCCCGTGCCCCGCAAAGGAACGCAGTCCCTTTGAGCCCGATTTGTTTCACAGCAATCTTCTGATAATAAATCAAAAGTTTTTGGGTGCCGCCTTTTTTCAAAAAGCAGGCCTTTCCGAAGCTTTTTGAAAAAGCTTCACCAAAAACTTTTTTATGTTGAGCGAACCATTCTTAAGTTAGAGGAGGGCTTCCGGTAACCGCAGCCCTCCATGCATTGGGAACATTAAGCCGCCGGGAAAATCTTCCCCGGATTCATGATCCCTTCCGGGTCCACCGCGCCCTTGATGCGGCGCATCATGTCCAGCTCCGCACCGCCACGCCAGCCTGGCATCATGTAGGTCTTGAGCTGTCCGACGCCATGTTCGGCGGAGAAGGAACCACCCAGTTCGCGCACGATGTTGGCGACGGTATCCATCATCTCGTGATCGCGGGCGAGGAACGCCTTGCCGTCTGCGCCTTCCGGCTGGACGAGATTGAAGTGAATGTTGCCGTCGCCGATATGGCCGAACGGGGCGACGCGGATACCGGGGATCAGCTTCTCGCAGGCCGCCGTGGCGCGGTCGATGAAGGTCGGGATGGTGGACAGAGGCACGGAGACGTCGTTCTTCACGGACGCACCGGCCCGCTTCTGCGCTTCCGCGTGTTCTTCGCGCAGCTTCCAGAAGGCCAGACGCTGTGTCTCGCTTTCTGCCAGCACAGCGTCGCTGACCAGTCCGTCCTCGAAGGCCTTGCCCAGCACTTCTTCCATCAGATCGCGTAGTGCGCCGCCTTCGCGTGGGCTGGCCAGTTCCACCAGCACATAGGCTGGGGCCGGCTCAGACAATGGCAGGGATGCGTCGGGGATCAGCGTGTTGACGAGGTTCATGCTCAGGCCGGACATGAACTCGAACGCCTGAATTGCGCTGGGCTCCGTGTTGCGGAAGGCTGAGAACAGGGCCAGCGCGCCCTTGGCGTCCGCGACGGCGCACAGGGCGGCCTCGATGGATTTTGGCTTTGGCTGAAGCTGAAGAATGGCAGTGGTGATCAGACCAAGCGTGCCTTCCGAGCCGATGAAAAGCTGGCGCAGCGCGTAGCCGGTGTTGTCCTTGCGCAGGCGACGCATCACGTCGAGCACCTGACCGTCCGGCAGCACGGCTTCGAGACCCAGCACCAGTTCGCGGGCATTGCCGTAGCGCACCGTATTATTGCCGCCCGCATTGGTGGCCAGCACGCCGCCGATCTCCGCCGAGCCTTCCGAGGAAATGGACAGTGGCAGCATCAACCCGGCAGCCGTCGCGGCGTCCTGCGCCGCCTTCAGCGTCACGCCCGCTTCCACAACCATCGTGTTATCGATCGGATCGATCTCCCGCACCTTATTCATGCGACTGGTGATGATGACCAGCGCGTGGCCAGTCTCATCCGGTGTCGCGCCGCCGACCATGCTGGTATTGCCGCCCTGTGGCACGACCGGGACATTATGTTCCGCGCACAGTCGCACGGCTTCCGCGCAGGCTTCCGTACTGGCCGGACGCGCGACGGCGCAGGCCTTGCCGTGGAACAGGGAGCGCCAGTCCGTCAGAAACGGAGCCATGTCGCTGGCGTCCGTTAGCAGGCCACCAGGACCGAGGGCCTTTTCCAGAGAGGCAAGCAGGGCGGGGGGAAGACTGGTCATGCGGGTTCGTCCGGATAGGGGCCTGATAGGTGTTTTATAATGCGGAAGGACCAAGAACTGAAATCGGGGCTGTTCCCTGTTCTTTTTCTCCAGAAAAAGATGGAAGCCGCCTCCGTCAGCGGGAAGGGAGCAAGATCATGTCTCTAATGAAGATAGACGGCATTGGGGACATGATGCGGGGCAGGTTTCAGCGAGTGAAACAGCTCGCCACCCGCGACCCCGGCGATACAGCCCACCAGCAGGACCATGCCGATCAGTCCGAAACGGGTGTGCGTGGCTGACTGTGCCGCCACCAGCAGACTCTGGGTCTCCGCCCGGGCCTGCTGGGTCAGAAACAGTTCCGCCTTGAGGGATGCATTGGTCGCCCGCACGTTGCGCAGTTCCATGTCCAGCTTGTTCAGATTCTCTGAAAGCTCACGCACACGCTGTCGTTCCAGCTGCACATCGCCAGCCGAGGCTGAACGAGTGGCGCGGGGACGGGGTGACGCCGTGCTGGTGGCCCGTTTTGGCGGGTTGGGAGCGATGGCCGTGAAGAGATTCTTGAGAGCGCCGCCGGTGATCTTGTTGCGTTGCGCCCGTGCACGCAAGGCGGAGAGAGCGGCTTCAGATTGACCGGTCTGTTCTTCCAGCACCAGAGCCAGAATATCGGAGAGAACTTTCAGCTCTTTCGGATCAAGCGAGTCGCTCATGCGACGTGATGCTCCTGTGACGAGGGGACATCGGGAGCCGGACGCGGGGCGGCTGCACGACCGAGGCGATCACGAATGGCGAGACCAAGACCGGTTTCAGGGATCGGCTGCACGACGATACGTCGACATCCGGCCTGCGTTCCCTTCTGGTCGAGATAGCGCAGGCCCGCGAACAGCCGCGAGGCCGCTTCATCGAGACGACCGGTCCCACTAAGATTCCACGTTACACGTGCGCCGCTCAGCGGAGGGCCAAACGCCAGAAGTGCGTCATCGGGCTGCACCGCTTGCACGTCCAGAACAACCGGCAGGCCGGGTGCATAGTGAGACGTCAGCATGCCGGGAGCGACGGGTGCGTTCGGTTCCTGTAGTTCACGATGGCGGTCCACAGGGCCGATGACGGCTTCAATATCCTCGACAGTCACGCCGCCCGGACGGAGCAGGCGCGGCGTGTCACCGGACAGGTCCAGAATGGTGCTTTCCACGCCGACAGCGCAGGGACCGGTATCCAGGACCGCATCAATACGACCGCCCAGCCCTTCCATGACATGCTCGGCGTTGGAAGGGCTGACAGCGCCGGAAAGGTTGGCGGAAGGAGCCGCGACAGGCCGTCCCACGGCGCGCAGAAGCGCGAGCGCGGTGTCCTGCGCCGGGACACGCACGGCTGCTGTCGGCAGACCAGCGGCGGCGAGGTCACAGATTTCACCATCGTTACGACGCTTGAGCACAAGGGTCAGCGGACCGGGCCAGAAACGCTCCGCCAGCTTACGGGCCAGCGGCGTTGCCACGACATGTCTGAAGGCAGCGTCTGCACTGGGAAAATGACTGATGAGCGGATTGAACCGGGGACGGTTTTTGGCCTCAAAGATGCGGGCCACGGCAAGAGGGTTCGTCGCATCCGCGCCAAGACCGTAGACCGTCTCCGTTCCGAACGCGACAAGACGACCGTCGCGCAGAAGTTCTGCGGCGCGGATCAGGCCCTCGGGCTGCTCTGCGTCATCGGAAACTAGGCGGTCGGTCATACGGCTCCTCAGATGAGGCTGTCGGCTTATCACGGAATGGCGACAAACGGCCAGTTTGGATTTCAGGCCTTTATTGCTACCGCGAGGGCTCGATTCCCTGTCTGCTGGGGTCATGATCGTCACCGAACGCATCCACGCAGCGACCGGAAAACTGGCGGTGGAGCATGGTCGCTCCGTCGCGTCAGTCGTCAAGGTCGCCCGTGCAGACAAAGAACGGGTTTTTCCAGCCGGGCTTGCTGTAACGGAGGGGGCCGCTGCCATCGAGCAGCATGACCTTCCCGCCCGCAGCCTCCACAATCGCCTGAGGTGCCGCCGTGTCCCATTCCATTGTCGGCCCAAGACGCGGGTAGAAATCCGCCACACCTTCGGCCACGCGGACAAACTTCACGGCCGAGCCGATATTGCCCAGCGAGGCGATGGGGCGTTCACCCAGAAACTTCGCCAGAGCCGGATCATCGCCATGATGACGGGAGGCAAGGACTGCCAGTCCATCTTTGGGTGCTTTGCGGACGTGGATTGCATGCTCGCCGTCGGCGTCGTAGCGGGTCGCGCCCAGCCCTTCTCCGCCGGTGTAGAACTGTCCGTAAGCAGGGAGGGCCATAGCGCCCAGCACCGCCCGGTCGTCCCTCACCAGACCGATATTCACCGTGAAGTCATCCCGTCCGGCAGCAAATTCCCGCGTGCCATCCAATGGATCCACCAGCCAGTATTCCGCGCCGCCTTTCACGCGGATGCCTGCCGCCATCTCTTCTTCCGCAATCACCGGAATATGCGGGGCAGCAGCACGCAGTCCGGCCAGAATATGCTTCTCCGCCGCCTGATCGGCTTCCGTCACCGGAGAGCGGTCCGACTTCGTGGTGGTCACGAAGCCCTTGGCCCGGATGGCGTTGATGATGTCGCTGGCCTCACGGGCGAGACGAAGAGCGAGGGCGAGGAGCGCGGCGTCAGAGACCGGAGAGTTGGAAAGCGTCATGCCTCTTTCTTACTCCACAGAAGTGAAGGCGCAATTGATTATCTGGTGACTGTGGGTCTTAGTCCGCCTCTGTGCCGGAACAGAGAACGGTCGGGAGGCGCGCCCGTTTCAGGGAGTGCGTCTGTTCTCTTCCCACTCTGTGCGGAAGCATCCGTTCAGGAGAGCGCCGTGACAGGGCTGGTCTGGCAGTCGTCCTGTTGTGATGCGGCTTTATGGTTTGGCACACGCTTTTCAGGGCTTTGCCCCGAACCCCACAAAGGGACGCGGTCCCTTTGATCCCGACTTGTTGAATCAGGCTGCTTCACAAAACGGACAGGGTGGGTCGATAGTCTGCAAAATCGTTACAGCGGCCTGCTATACGGACGCCCCAGTTCCTTTCAGGAAGCCATATGACCGCCTCTTCCTCTCCCGGTCGCGGGATGACCCTCGCCATGGCGGCCGCCACGGGTCTTGCCGTCGCCAGCATCTATTATAATCAGCCGATGCTGGGCGTCATGGAGCGGGCGATGCCGAGCAGTCTCACGGCGCTCGTTCCCATGACGACGCAGCTTGGTTACGCGCTCGGGCTGTTCGCACTGGTGCCGCTGGGAGACCTGCTGGAACGTCGGCAACTGATTGTCTGGCAGTTCGTGCTTCTGGCCGCCGCACTGGCGATAACGGCGCTCGCGCCCGGTGCGGGGATTGTGCTGCTCGGCTCGCTGCTGATCGGAGCGGCAGCGACCGTCGCCCAGCAGATTGTGCCGTTTGCGGCGCACCTCGCGCCACCGGAGCGGCGCGGTGCGGTCGTGGGTGTCGTCATGTCCGGGCTGCTGTGCGGTATTCTGCTCAGCCGGACACTGGCTGGATTCGTGGCGGACCACGCGGGCTGGCGGGAGATGTTCTGGCTGGGTGTGCCGTTGAGTCTGGGTGCCGGTGCCGTCATGCGTCTGCTGCTGCCCTACAGTCGTCCTGATACACAGCACAGCTACGCCAGTCTCATGGCGTCACTGGTGCATCTCTGGCGGGAATTTCCGGCGCTGCGTCTGGCCGCCTTCACGCAGGCGCTGCTGTTTGGAGCGTTCTCGGTCTTCTGGTCCATTCTGGCGCTGCATTTACAGGAGCCGCGTTTTAATCTGAGCGCAGAGGCCGCAGGGCTGTTCGGGATCGTCGGCGCGGTAGGGATTCTGGCCGCCCCGCTCGCCGGCCGGTTTGCCGATCGGCATGGACCGCACCGGGCCATTCTGGCGGGGACCATTCTCACACTTCTGTCGTGGGTGCTCTTTGGCACATGGCTGTCGCTGGGCGGTCTGGTCGTCGGCTGTATTCTGCTGGACTTTGCGGTGCAGAGCGCGCTCGTCTCGCATCAGCACATTGTCTATGCCCTGCGCCCTGAGGCTCGCTCCCGTCTCAATACGCTTTTCATGGGGGTGATGTTTCTTGGTGGCGCAACGGGTGCGGCCGGAGCATCGGCAGCGTGGGTCATTGGTGGGTGGAGTGCTGTTGCATTGTTCGGTGGCTTGATGGCGGCGGGCGCTTTGGCGTTGCAGGTCATTTCCGCACGAAGCTGATTGTGCAACGGCCCCCCGTGCGGCATGAGAGGCGCTCAGGTCGGTATTGTCCTATAGCGTGCCGGTTCGCGGCAGTTCGGCGCGGATCATGACCTGAGAAGCTGGTTTACTGTTCGGACGGAGACGGTCTGAACGGATCAGGTTCCAAAACATTTTCGGCTACAGCGGATTTTTTCATGTCAGAACACACTCCCATCGGTCTGGATCAGCAGGCTTCCCCCGTTCGGGCTCTGACCCATTCCGGGAATTTCCATACGGATGAAACGCTGGGGTATGTGATCCTGCATTATGCGCTGGAGCCGGAGGGCGATCTGCGTGGCCGCGTGCTGAACGGTGGTGAGGGCGGGCGGCTTACCTTCGTGCGCTCGCGTAACCCGGAAGACATTCAGGCGGCGGATATCGTGTTCGACGTCGGCGGTGAGTATGCGCCTCCCAAGGGGCGTTATGACCACCACATGCGGGTCAAGCCGCTGCGTGAGGACGGCACGCCCTACAGCGCCGCAGGCCTGCTGTGGAAGGATTACGGCAAGGCCGCGATCAGCAACATTCTCGGCGCGGTCCTGAAGAAGCCGGTCAGTGAAGCCGATGTGGCGTCAATCTGGCAGACGCTCGACAAGTCGCTGATCCTGCCCGTCGATCTGGACGACAACGGTGTGGCCAAGATGGGCAAGCTCTCGCTGGCGGATATCGTGTCGGCCTGTAATCCGCCGTGGGATACGACGGAGCTTTACGGCGTGGAGGACGCAAAGACGAAGGAAACCACCGGTTTCGCCAATGCCGCCAGTGCTGTTGCGGCGCATCTGGTCAATTCCATGGACCGCGTACGCGCCAGTCTGAAAGCCGCCAGCCGGGTGATGGAGGCTTATGAGAAAGCCGAGGACAAGCGCATCCTGCTGATGGACACGGGCATGCCGACCGAGAAGATGATCTTCGAGAACGATCTGCCGGTGGTCTATGTTGTTTCGCCGACCAATAACGGTCAGTGGAACGTCAAGGCGATTCCGCCGACACGGGGTGATTTCGGTCAGCGCGTTTCCCTGCCGGAGGCATGGGGCGGTCTGGAAAAATCGGAACTGGCGAAAGTATCGGGCGTGCCTGATGCCGTGTTCGCGCATCCGGCCCGGTTCATCTGCGGTGCCGGTAGTCGTGAAGGCGCATTGAAAATGGCGCAACTGGCGTTGCAGATCGACGCGTCACTCAAGGCAGGCAAATCCGCCTGAGTTTCTACCATCAGATCAGGGCGCGGGGACCAGTGGTCCCTGCCGGGTTCGGGCAGAGCCCGGGATCCTGAATTACGGAAGACATCAGGTGAAGCGAGGCCAGCCGTTGCCAACCTTCGTCCCCCTCGCTACCTCTAACAGCGGATAGCTCCGGGTGGGGCAGCGGAACCGGTCCGTCGCCGCCGCCTGTCAGACAAGGAAAAGGCGTCAACGTGACAGAGATCAGCTTCTCCGACCTCGCTCTCCCTACCAGTGGTGCTCTGGCACTGCCGGAATTTGCCGATACGGCGCGGTCCGACTTTTTCGCCACTGTGGACAAGGCGACCGACGGGGCACTGACCCGTGCGGCGGAAGCGGCGTCTTTTACCTTCAAGCGTGGTTCAACCTGCGTGGTGCTGGCTCCCGGCGCGAAGCTGGAACGCGTCGTGCTGGTGGGTCTTGGCGACAAGGACAGCCTGACCGAAACAGCCGCCGAGCAGGCGGGCGGCACGGCGGCCCAGATGCTGACCATGCACGCGCAGGGCGCACTCTCCACGGCGGCGCTTGACCCGAAGCTGGCGGTGCATGTGGCGCTTGGCGTGTCGCTCGGCCTGTATCGCTTCGATCGCTACCGCACGACGGAAAAGAAAGACGACAAGCCGAAGCTGGCTTCCCTCGCTATTCTGACGAAGGATGTGGCTGGTGCGAAGGCGGCATGGGCAGGCTGGGAAGCTGTGGCGAAGGGCGTGACCCTGACGCGCGATCTGGTCAGCGAGCCCGCCAATGTCCTGACACCGGCAGAATTCGCCAAGCGCACCGAGGAACTGAAGAAGCTCGGCGTCGAAGTCGAAGTGTTCGACGTTCCTGCGCTTGAGAAGCTGAAATTCGGCTCCATGCTCGGTGTTGCGCAGGGCAGTGACAACCCGCCGCGCATGGTGGTGATGCGCTGGAACGGCGCTGGGGATGACTCCGCACCGCTGGCCTTTGTCGGCAAGGGCGTGACGTTCGATTCCGGCGGTATTTCCATCAAGCCTGCCGCTGGCATGGAAGACATGAAGTGGGACATGGCCGGTGCGGGCGTCGTCACTGGTCTGATGGCCGCGCTGGCTGGTCGTAAGGCGAAGGTGAATGCGGTCGGTCTGATCGGGGTCGTCGAGAACATGGTCTCGGGTAACGCGCAGCGTCCGGGTGACGTGGTGCGCAGCGCATCCGGCCAGACCATCGAAGTGCTGAACACTGATGCCGAAGGCCGCCTCGTTCTGGCCGATGTGCTCTGGTATGCTCGTGAGACGTTCTCACCGCGCTACATGGTCGATCTGGCCACGCTGACAGGTGCGATCATCGTTGGTCTGGGCCATGAATATGCTGGTCTGTTCTCCAATGACGACACGCTTTCCGCAAAGCTGACGGAAGCCGGTTCGGCGACCGAAGAAAAGTTGTGGCGGATGCCGATGGGCGAGGAATACGACAAGCAGCTCAAGTCCGACATTGCCGACATGAAGAACATCGGCGGTGGTCGTGCGGGTGGTTCCATCACGGCGGCGCAGTTCCTCAAGCGCTTTGTGGGTGAGACGCCGTGGGCGCATCTCGACATTGCAGGCGTAGCCTGGGCGACAAAGGCGAAGAACGGTTCTCCGAAAGGCGCTTCCGGTTTCGGCGTGCGTCTGCTTGACCGGTTCGTGCGTCAGTTCGAGGGCTGACGGACCCGGTGGCCGAAGTCGGCTTCTACCATCTGACACGCACTGGAGCGTTTGAAGCGCTGCCGGTGCTGCTTGGCCGCACACTGGATGCGGGCAAGAGGGCGGTCGTCAGGTGCGGTGACCCGGAAGCGGTCGCCGCTCTTGATGAGGCGCTCTGGAAAGTGCCTGAGCCTGTCTGGCTTCCCCATGCGGCGACAGGCGGCAAATATCCCGAGCGACAGCCTGTCTGGATTACGGCGGGTGACGATGTGCCCAATGGCGCAAGTTTTCTGTTTCTGACGGGTATAGAGGAAGCGTTGCCCGTTGAGCCGTTCGAGCGCGTGTTCGATCTGTTCGATGGACAGAATGAGGCGGCGGTCGCGGCGGCGCGTCTGCGCTGGGTGGCGTTGCGCGATGCCGGACACACGTTGGCTTACTGGAAACAGGAAGCGAAGGGCTGGACGAGAGCGCGCTAAAAGCACTCGTGCTCGCGTGAGCGCCATACATACAGAAAGTTTTTGACTGTCTTTGTTAAAATGAATGGCGCTTCCTAAATCTTTTTAAAAAGACACCTGCGGAAAATTGTATATTTTTACCAAGGGTTGTGAAAATAAGCCCGCTGATCAGTGACAGAGTTTTTCCTCTGCATGGATCATTTCCCGTTTTCCCGCGTTGAAACGGTCTCAGAGAATACAAGAGCGGATTGCGAACGGCAGGCTGCGACACGAACGCAAATCCTACATGATGAATGTTGCAGACAGTTTCCGTGAAAGGAATATGTCATGACAGGCAAGGTCAGATTCAGAAATGGTGTTGAGGTCCCGGCTCTGGGCATGGGAACATGGAATATGGGAGACGATGTTTCCCTGCGTAGCGATGAGATCTCCAGCCTGCAGGCTGGTCTCGATGCGGGGCTACGTGTGATCGATACGGCTGAAATGTATGGGAATGGTCGCTCTGAAAGCGTTGTGGGCGAAGCGATAGAAAAGCGGCGTAGTGACGTCTTCCTTGTCAGCAAGGTTCTGCCTTCGAATGCGTCCGCCAAGGGTGTTGTCCGGAGCTGCACGGATTCCCTCAAGAGGCTGCGGACCGATTACATGGATCTCTATCTTCTGCACTGGCAGGGAAGTGTACCGCTTGAGGAAACATTTGAGGCTTTTGAGAAATTACGTGATCGCGGCATGATTGGAAGCTGGGGTGTCTCGAATTTCGATACGGCTGACATGAAAGAGGTGGAACAGACCAGCCAGGGTGAAAACTGTGTCGCCAATCAGGTTCTTTATAGCCTGAGTCATCGTGGAATCGAATTTGATCTTCTGGCTGAAGACCATGACCGTCAGGTGGTGACGATGGCCTACTCACCGCTCGGTCAGGGTGGCGGGATGCTGAAGGACAATGTTCTGGCGAAAATTGCCCAACAGCACTCGACAAGTCTGGGTCCTGCAACACCTGCGCAGATCGCGCTGGCATGGGTTCTGCGTCAGTCGTCTCTCATCGCCATTCCCAAGGCTGGATCGAAGAAGCATCTTCTGGAGAATATTGCTGCGCAGGAAATCAGATTGACGGATGATGACCTTGCTGCGCTGGACAAGGCCTTTCCTCCTCCAAAAAAGAAGGTTCCTCTGGAGGTTATCTGAGGGAGCGGAAAGCTGTTTCTTTCATTATTGCTCAGTAAGTTACGGCCGGAAGGATATCCTTCCGGCCGTAAAAAGCGCTTTCTATCGCAGCCTGTCCACCTCGCCATTCTTACATGACAGATGGTTTCTGCTTCTGCTGGGCCTGCTTCGCGTTGCGATAGACGATACCGGGAACAACGGACGCAAGGCCGGTAATCACGGCATCCGGCGAGAGCCCCGTTTCTTCGGCAAACTTGCTCAGAACAGCTGGAGGAAACAGTGTTTTCACATCTGCTTCCCTGGCGGGTGTCTTGCTGATTGCATCGCGCCAGCCCTGAAGAAGATCATCAAGACCCGCTTCGTGAGCACGTCTGCGCACTTCCGGAATGCCAACAGCGCCCTCTTTGCCCATATATTCGCTCACAGCCGAGGCGAGGCCGGAGTTATCACTATGGGCGCGGGTCATGAAATCGACCGCGTCATTCAGGCTGCCGGGCAGATTGTCGTTCATTCTTTTGGTCATGACAGTCTCCTTTGACCGTATTCGGCAAGCGGACGTCACTGTCTCTGTCGGATGGCATTGAGTGTGAAAATGTCTGACAGGATGCAGAGCCGCTTGTCTGTCTGAAGACTGAACGGATGGAGGCCTGTGAAGTTCAGCCGCCATCCGCGTATGACAAAAATTTCAGCTTGCGGAATACACTGCCAGAAACATGGTGACTGTTGCGTCAGCTATGCGGTCGATATCGGCGTCTGTCGTGGAGACAGGCAGTTCAAAACGGCGACGCGTGACGATCCGTGTCTGGCACAAAGTATAGAATTGTTCGGCAGCGAACATCGGATCGGGAACATTGAGTTCGTTTTTTTCTGTGCGGTCCGTCAGCCATCTGGCCAGCGTGTCGATGCAGATGGCGGGTGCATGTTCCCAGAACGTCTCGGCAAGATGCGGGAAATGCCGTGCTTCAGAGATAATGACGCGATACAGGGACAGGGTGGTGGGCGCGATGATCAGGGCGATGGTTGATCGGGCCAGGGCGTGCAGCGTCTCCCGTGGGGGAAGGTCCGCGTTGACAGGACGAAAGGCGGCCGGAAGATCCCGCTCGGCTTTCTGTTTGACCACGGCAGTGAAGAGTTCGGCCTTGTTATCGAAGTAGTTGTAAAGAGTGCCTTTGGAAACGCCGGTATGGCGGGCGATGACGGACATGCTGGCGCCTTCATAGCCATATTCCGCAAAGATTTCGTGGGCCCCTTTCAGAATCTGTTCCCGTTTGGCTGATGCGGCTTCCCCGGAATGTTTTGGTGAGCCGGTGCTCTGGTCTGTCATAATCTTCTCTGATGTCGTGGGGATGCGGGCGTGATTGACGCCCTAGGGAAAGCCGATAGGGTGCATGCTGACCGATCGGTTCGGTCAGCGTCAAGTTAGAGTGCCGCTGGCGACAGAGGCGGGATCGTCAGATGGGGGCGGCTGACCAGAGTGAGGCTGCCTGCGGGAAGTGTAAAACGCCCATCACAGTGTTGCGATGGGCTGTGGGGGTGAGAGTGTCTATGTGGTTGCGCACGGCGAAATCGAAGCAGGTTCTGACCGGTCTTGTTCTTCTGTTGTCAGGCTGCGCGGTCGGACCGAACTATAAGAAACCCCAGACATGGACGCCGCCAGCGTGGAAGATTGCGCAGGCGGGCAGCAAGGGCAGCGTGACGATTCCCGACGCGCCGGACGTCAACTGGTGGAATATTTTCCAGGACCCCGAACTGACCTCTCTTGAGAAGCGGATCGCGACCGAGAACCTTGACGTGCAGCGTGGCACGGCTCAGCTCGCCGAGAGCAGGGCGCAGCTTGTTCTGGCGGGCGCCGAGCGGTTTCCGGCTCTGAGCGCATCCGGTTCCTATGCGCGGGCACAGTATAGCTCCCAGAACCTGCGTCGCATCGTTTCTCATATTGCTGAAAGTACTGGTGGCGGCATTGGCCAGCTTCTTGACCAGAACGCCAGCAATGCGACCATTCCTCTTCTGGATCGCTGGCGCGATGGCGTGGATGCGACATGGGAGGTTGATCTGTGGGGGCGTGTGCGTCGTCAGTATGAGGCGGCTCAGGCCTATCTGGATGAAAGCACCGAGCAACGCCGTTCCGTGCTGATCGCCCGCGAAGCCGATCTGGCGCGTGATTACATGACGCTGCGCGGAACGCAGAAGCAGCTCGCGATTCTGCAACATAATCGGGACGATGCGCAGCGTGTGCTGGAGTTGAGCACATCACGCTACCAGCACGGCCTTGTCAGTGAGCTGGATCAGGAAGAGGCGCGCTCGGAGCTGGAGGCCATTCAGGCCCAGATTCCCCAACTGGAGCAGGAAGCCAAGCTGGAAATCAATGCGATCAGTCTGTTGATGGGAACACCGCCCGGTAGTCTGGATGCGGAACTCTCCACGCCGACAGAGTTCCAGCCGGTTCCGCCGCGTGTGCCGGTTGGACTGCCGTCCGAGCTTGCAGAGCGCCGTCCGGATATCCGTGCGGCCAGTGACGAGTTGCATGCTGCGACAGCGGAGGTCGGTCAGGCGATCGCGGATTTCTATCCACGAGTCACAATCGATGCGAGCTTCGGCATGCAGTCGTTCTCTTTCCGGGATCTGGGGCTGTGGAATGCTCGGGCATGGAATGTGGGACCGACCATCACGATTCCGATTTTTCAGGGTGGGCGTCTCGCGGGGCAGCTTGAGTTGAAGAAGGCCAGCCAGAAGGCGGCGGCCATTCAGTATCGCAAGACCGTGCTGTCGGCGTGGAAAGACGTGGACGATGCCCTGACGGCTTTCACCAAGGACGGCCAGCGGACGGACGATCTGGCGGCGAAGAAGGCTGCAGATCAGCGTGCTTATGAGCTGAC